>JAUWSZ010000506.1 GCA_030609865.1 bacterium
ATTCGTACGCGACCACCCTTTGGGAGGAATGGCGGGGAGCTAATACCTAAGACCTAATACCTAACAGCCGAGGGCTTACGGAGCCCAAAAGAACCGAGACGGAACAGGGATCGCACTTGTTGACATACAAGGGGGCTGTCTCATACTGTGATTTCAGAGGAGGCTGTTCCGTGGTTGAGCACACAGAGTCCGGGGTCGTGAACATCCGAATGTTCGGCTTTCTTCGGTCCTTCATGAAGGAGGGGGGCCTGCCGGACCGGATCGAGGAAGTCGTCCCCCCGGGAGGCAAGTCGGGGCTCGAACTCGCGGTGAAACTCGGGCTTCCCGCGGAGAAGATCGAGGCCGTGTTCAGAAACGGCCTGATTCAACAGCTGGACGCGAAAATCTACCCTGGAGATCGAGTGGCCTTCGTTCCATCCGGAACGCCCGGGCCGTATCGCGTTCTTCTGGGAATGGTCGGAGGAAAATGAGCACGAAAACTTTATCGCTGCGGGTTGTGGAAGCCCTCAAAAAGGATTTGGGCCTTCATGTCGTCCGGATCGACAAGAAGGACATGAGCAAGCTGGGAATCAAGCCGGGCGACATCGTCCTGATGAAGGGGAAGAAGAAGACCCTGGCCCGTGCCATGCATTCCCTCATGTATGACCGGGGCAATTCCCAGATTCAAATGGACGGTGTGCTGCGCGAGAATGCCGGCGTGGGCTTGGATGACAACGTGGAGGTCGCCCGGGCCACGCCCCAGAGCGCAACACAGGTCAGGCTGTCCCTTGTCCATCCTGACACAGCCACAAGGATGCAAGACACCGAGTACATTCGGCGGGTCATTCAGGGCATGCCCCTGATGGTCGGCAATCAGTTCCGCGTACGCTTCATGGGCTCGGGGTTCCGTCTCTACCGGTTGACGGAGGCGCATCCTGCTCAAGAAGTCGTGATCGGCATGCAGACGGAGATCGAGATCGACCAGGATGGAGCCGAGGAGGGGCTCGACAAGCACAAGACGGGCATCACCTACGAGGACATCGGGGGGCTCTGGGAGGAGATCCAGCGGATCCGGGAGATGATCGAGCTTCCGTTGAAGCATCCCCAGGTCTTTCAGCGGCTGGGCATCGACCCACCGAAAGGGGTCCTTCTCCACGGTCCGCCAGGCACGGGTAAGACACTGATCGCCAAGGCGGTTGCGAATGAGGCGAACATCCATTTCATCAGCGTGAACGGCCCGGAGATCGTGAACAAGTTCTACGGAGAGAGTGAGGCGCAGGTCCGCGGGCTTTTCGAGGAGGCGGCGGAAAAGGCGCCCAGCATCCTGTTCATCGATGAAATCGACGCCATCGCCCCGAAGCGAACCGAGGTGACCGGCGAGGTGGAGAAGAGGATCGTCGCGCAGTTGTTGGCCCTGATGGATGGCTTGAAATCACGAGGGGAAGTGATCGTCATCGGGGCAACGAACATCCCGAACGTGATCGATCCCGCTCTGCGCAGGCCGGGCCGTTTCGATCGTGAGATCGCGACGAAGATCCCGGACAGGCAGGCCCGGTTCGAGATTCTCCAGATCCACACCCTGGGTATGCCTCTGGGGGAAGATGTGGCCCTCGGGAAGCTTGCGGAGATCACCCACGGTTTTGTGGGCGCAGATCTGGAGGCTCTGTGCCGGGAGGCGGCCCTGTACCGCCTGCGGACCCTCATGGAAACCACGAACATGATGCAGGAAGGCCTGCCCTTGGAGTTCATGGAGGCATTGACCCTTTCGATGGATGACTTCATGAGCGCCTTGAAGATGGTCGAGCCTTCGGCGATCCGGGAGGTCTTCGTAGAGATTCCCGAGGTTCACTGGGACGACATCGGCGGCCTGGAAGGGGTAAAATTCAGGCTGCAGCAGATTGTCGAGTGGCCCATCCAGTATCGGGAGCTGTACAAGGAGATGGATTGCCCTCCGCCCAGGGGCATCCTCCTGACAGGGCCGCCCGGAACCGGAAAGACCATGCTCGGCAAGGCGCTGGCCACCGAGACCCAGCGCAACTTTATCGCCATCAAGGGGCCTGAGCTCCTCTCCAAATGGGTGGGTGAGAGTGAGAAGGGAATTCGGGAGGTCTTTCGAAAGGCAAGGCTCGCGGCGCCGAGCATCCTCTTTTTCGACGAGATCGACTCCGTGCTTCCGGTACGGGGAGCGGGGGAGGCGGACGCTCGGGTCACCGAGAAGGTGATCAGCCAGTTCCTGACGGAAATGGACGGGGTCGAGGTCGTTGGGGACGTGATCGTCCTGGCCGCAACGAACCGGGCGGATCTGCTCGATCCTGCGATCCTGCGGGCCGGCAGGTTCGATGTGATCCTGGAACTCGATGTGCCGGACCTGGAGGCCCGCAAGAAGATCCTGGCCGTTAAGAATGAAGGACGCCCCGTGAGCCGCAAGGTGGACATGGACGAGATCGCCCTCCTGACAGAAGGCTTTGTCGGATCCGAGATCGCCTGGGTGTGCGATCGCGCCCTGGGAATCGCAATCGAGGAATACATACGAAACAACCCGGATCAGTGCGAGACCCCGCCCTTCGACATAGAGATTCGGAAAAGGTATTTCTTGCAGTCTCTCGAGGAGTACAAGAGCCGAAAGAGGGAGTGGCTGCCCAACTGACGCGGGCCCGGCCCACAGAAGACTGACAACCTGACCCCCGGATTGACGCTGTAAGGGAAAAGGAGAATGCTCGTGAAGAACGAAGCAAACCTGCATTCGTTGCAGGTGTCCGAGACAGTACGGAAGAAGCTCCGGTTGCCGGTTATCGGCCAGCTCGGATTCGTGGTCCGTGACACGGACGAGACGGTCCGATACTACGAGCAGGTGTTCGGCCTCGGTCCGTGGACGATCATGGACGGCGAGACAACGGACTGCACGAATCGCGGGGAGCCGGCCACGATACGGGGGAAGATCGGGATAGCACAGGTGGGTGCGGTTCAGTTCGAGGTGATCCAGATCATGGAAGGAGAGAGCATTCACTCGGAATTCCTCCAGGAACGGGGCGAGGGGCTCCATCACATCGGGTTCTATGTCCGGGATATCGATGCCCGTCTCGAGGCCTGCAAGGATGCGGGCATCGAAGTCCTTCAAAAGGGGACGATCAAACAGGGTCCCATCACGATCAATTACGCCTACCTGGACACCGTCTCGATCGGGGGCGTGGTTTTCGAGTATATCCAGTACCGGCTGGGGCCGGTCCCGGTGGTGCTGCCGCCGTTGCTCATGAAAGGTCTCTCTCGTCTTGGGGCCAAGGCCATGAAGTAATATCTTTCAGGCCTGCTTCACTTCGCTGAACCGCCCTCCGGGCACTCGTCTTGAAAGTCTATTCCGGATGGCCTGCTAGAATACTTCTGTTCTGCAGGCCGGTCAAAAAGGTCCATATGCAAGGCGCACGAAATCCTTTGGAATGAGGCGTACACCGTACGCCGCAGTGACGAAGGATGAGTGCAACGCCGCAGATGGGCCTTTTTCAGCGGCCTGCTACGGAATCCGCTTCCTCTGCCCCACGGAAA
>JAUWSZ010000009.1 GCA_030609865.1 bacterium
ACGGTCCCCCTCGCTCCCTACCTCCCCCATTGGCAGGTGGCAACGTACGTCCTCGATCCACCCCTGACGGCACGGTCGGGCCAGAGATTCCTTCTCCTGTCTGTTCTCCTCCTAGCCATCTTCGTCACTGCCATCATCCTCGGTGGCTCTCTGCTTACATGGCAGACACATCGCAACATGGTGTCCGCACAACAGAAAACCTCTTTTGCTTCCAACGCCTCTCACGAACTCAAGACACCGCTTACCAGCATCCGGATGTTTGCAGAATTGTTGCAGGAAGACCGGATCAAGGACCCGGAGAAAAGGGGCCATTACCTCAAGGTGATCGTCGCAGAGAGTCAGCGCCTTACCCGCCTGGTAAACAACGTTCTCGATTTCAGTCGTTTGGAGCAGGGCCGTAAACAATACCATCTCAAGGAACTGGAACTATCGGGATACCTCCGATACATCGTGGAGACACAGCGTTTGCGCGTACAAGAGACCGGGATGGTGCTCGACAACCAGATCCCAGAGGCGGAATACAAGGCCCAGACAGACGAGGACGCCATCGAGCAGGTCCTCCTCAACCTGCTGGACAACGCTCTCAAGTATGCGGCCGAAGGCAAAGAGCTGTCCGTCGACCTCACCCTCCGGGACGATCAACTTGAAGTGCGCGTCATGGATCGAGGTCCCGGCGTACCGGCCAAACACCGCTCGAGGATTTTCGAGAAGTTCCATCGTGTCGACAGTTCCCTCACCGCACGCCATCCCGGATCCGGGCTGGGGCTGAGCATCGCACGCACCATCATGCGGGACCTCAACGGGGATCTTCTATATGAACCCCGCGAGGGAGGGGGAAGCTGCTTTACCGTCTTGATCCCGTTCCAGGAAAGGATCGGTTCCGACATACCCCATAAAGGAGCTGTTTCGGCATGAACCCCATCCACATACTCGTGGCAGAGGATGACGACAACATCCGGACAGGTCTCGTGGACACCCTTGAAAGCGAGGGCTATCGCGTCACGCCGGCAACAGGCGGCAAGGAGGCCATCGACCTGTTCAGATCCGAGGAGTTCGACCTCTTGCTTCTGGACATCATGATGCCTGAGAAGAGCGGTTATGACGTCTGCAGAGTCGTACGGTCGACCAACGAGGACATTCCGGTCATCATGCTCACCGCAAAGAGCGAAGAAATCGACAAGGTCATCGGCCTGCAACTCGGGGCCGATGACTACATCACGAAACCCTTTGGGGTCCATGAGCTTCTCGCCAGGATTTCCGCTGTTCTGCGGCGCTCTCAGCGGAAACCGAAGCCGTCGGAAGAGAGTATCTCCGGCCCTGACCGTTTCACCTTCGGCATCGCGGAAATCAACACCCGCCAATACAAGGTCCGAATTGGGGACAATACGTTCGATATCTCCGCCCGCGAATTGAAGCTCCTCAAGTTCTTCCATTCTTACCCCAACGAGGTCCTGAGCCGAGACCGGATTCTGAACGCCGTGTGGGGCATCGAGTACGGCGGAACGACCCGAACGTTGGACCAACACATGGCCCAACTGCGCAAGAAGATCGAACCGGACCCGGCTCGACCCCGTTTCCTGACCACGGTGTACGGCGTCGGTTACCGTTTTGAGAGCTCTTAAATGTTAAGCAGGTAAGCCCCTTCCCTCGTCGAGGCACACACACCGAACCGGGCCCCCGTTGATCTCGCCGACGCACCGGTTGCAGTGATCGCAATCTGAACTCTGCACCTCACCACGTTCCATCTTCCGGACGATGTTCGGGTCACGGATCGTGGCTCGGCCGACCTGCACGAAATCAAAACCCTCGTCCATGGCCTTTGCCATGTTCTCGAGGGAACACACGCCCCCGATCAGAACGAGCGGCATTTTCACCACTCCCCGCACCTTGCGTGCCTCTTCCAGGAGGAAGAGCTCTTCAAAAGGGTAGTACTGAACCAGGAACCTGCCGAAGAGAAGCATACCCATCTTGGGAAGGATGCCATCTACCGCCTTCACAAACCCCATGATCGGCACCTTGCCCCGCAGCATGTACAGGGGTGTCCTGCTCGTAAAGCCGCAGCTGAGCACGAGGGCGCTCGCCCCGGCGGCCTCATACCGCTTGGCGATTTCGATCGCATCGTCGACCTCCACGCCCCCTTTGAACCCGTCCCGAAGGTTCATCTTGACCAGGATGGGGAAACCGGGCCCTACCCGCTCGCGCACCCGCTCGATCACGGACACAGGGAACCTCACCCGGTTCTCGAGACACCCCCCGTACGGATCCTTCCGCATATTGGTCCACGGGGAAAGAAATTGACTGAGAAGGTATCCGTGGCCCGAGTGGAGCTCCACTGCATCGAACCCCGCACCCTTGGCCATCCCCGCGGCCGTCCCGAAGTCATCCCTCACCCGCGCCATGTCCTCCTCAGACATCTCCTGACTGAAGGCCCGGCGGAAGGTGCAAAACTTTCTCGACGGCCCCAAGGCCTTTTCCTTCGTGATCCCCGGGTCCGCGAAGAACCCGCAATGGCCGAGCTGGATCGAAGCCGCAGCGCCCTCCTGGTGGATCGCCCCCGTCATCCGCTCGAGCATCGAGAGTATCTCCTCCCGCATCCACATCTCGTGCCCGAAGGCAAGCCCGTTGCGCGACACCCCGCAGTAAGCTACGGTGGTCATCCCGACTCCTCCGGCTGCCACGGCTCTGTGATGTTCCAAGAGCAGCTCGGAGGGGCTCTCGTTCTGACACATCCCCTCGAAACAGCCGGCACGAATGATTCGATTCCGTAATTCCAGGTCACCAATCCTGGCCTTTGAGAAGATCTTGGTTGTCTCAGTCATCTCCATTTTCCTTTTCTCTTCTTGATGGAAATCACGTCCCGGATATCGTCGCACACCTGCTTCTCCCCGCAGGAGCTGCAATCGGATGCGCACTCGATGTCGTACCCTCTTATCTTCCAATTCTCCTTCACGATGTCCTTGCTGATCTTTCGTATTTGCGCAGCCAGATTCGCCAGTCCCTGCACCGCTTCTTTGCTGGTGGTGACAAAGACGATCTCCATCGCCTCGACCCGTGGTTCCTCCGATTTGATCACACCCATCAGGGCCTTCCCCAGGGTCTCAAAATCGAATCGCTTCTCCGCCGCCGCCTTGCTCACCCGGCTCCACACACGATCCGGCGCACTCTTGATCATGTAGCCTTCGACCTGGTCGGAAATGTACTGATGTTGAACCAGGGACTCGTGGTCTCTATCCGTCAGGTCTTCGCCGCCAACGATCAGAACCTGGGCAAAGGGCAGGCTCGCATTCGCCGATTCCGGGATATCCGGCCCAAGGAGAGTGATCTTTCCGTCATCGATCAGGGAGGGTTTCTCGGTCCACAGGACGAAGGCGCAGGATCCTGCAAGAGGATTCCCCAGTTCCAAGTAAGTGTCGTTCCTCAGAATGATCCCCTGGTGAGCCTTCGGGCCTACCCGAACGGGGAGAGTTTCCTTGATTCGGTCAGGCGCCTCGCGGCAGGTAAATTCTCTCGCCTCCTGACCGTCTCTTCGCAACCCCTCTACATACTCCGCCACCTTATGAATGTAGGCATCGAAGACAGACATGTGTCTCCTTTGATGATCAGATGAATCCGTGCCCTTCCAGGAAGGTCACGACCTTGTCTTTCACCTCGTCGACGCTCGTATACCGCTTGTCGAAAAGGTCGAGACCCACATGCAGAAACGGAACATCCAGGTCGCGGCACGTTTCGCGCATGATCCCCACGGTGGCGGCGCCGTCCTTGTGCCCCATGTGTCCGGGCCAGATGACGACATCCACCTTGTAGTCCTTGACGATTCTACGGATGTCCTCGGAGAAGTTCTCCGCGGTGCCCCGGGCCTGCCGAATCATCGGGGCATCGACCAAATTCCGTTTAGCGAGATCGTAGTAGATCGTCTCTTCGCTCGATGTGTCGATCAGCGAGTACGGGAAATTCCCGAACATGTCGTTGACAATCACAGCCCCGAGTTCCTCTTCCAGCCAAGGCATGAACTCAAAGATCCACCCATAGGGCATGATGTCGAACCAGAAGAGCCGGACCTTCTCCTTCCAGCCTTCTTTGGTCTGTGCCCCCATTCCATTCCTGATTCGGTCATCCGCAACCTTGATGAGCTGCTCGAACCAGGCGACAATCTTCGGGTTTCCCACGTCGAAACACTGACTGATGGCAAAACACTGTGCCCCCCCCATTTCCCACCCATGCGGGCACGGCACGTTCTTCCTGACCTCCATGTATTCTTGCCAGCTGGTATACACCTTGTTCGATCGTTCACAGACTTGAACGAGCTTCTCCATCTCGAGCTTCGAGCCCGTGTGCTTTTCAATGAACCTCGTCATCTCCCTGAGCTCGTCCGCAAAGTACTTGATGGCCCGCTCATCCGACGTGTAGGGCGGATCGCAGCTGTACAAGGGTACGTTCTTCCAATTGCTGTTGTGCATCAGCACCTGGTGCAGCATCGGCGCACCATCGCAAGGGTATATCAGGCCGAGGCAACAGGTGGGGATCGGCATCATGTTGTTCTCTATGTAGTAGATGGGCAGACGGATGGCGGTGCACAGGTCGCCTCCCAGTCCCATCTCTTCAGCGCCATCGATGTCCTCGAGAATAAAGGGCGCCGAAGCGGCCAGGAACGGCGTCTCCATGACCATGAACCATGGAAGTCCCATGGACGTGAATATTTCGGGCGCGTTGCAGAAATACCCGCCGATGAACGGCTTGTCATTCACGACAGCGTCCACGACCCGCTCTTTCGACTCCAGGAGAATCCTGAGCAGTCTTGCCGAAAGCTCCCCTTCCTCGGTGCCGAGCAACTCTGCACCCTCAAGGTTGAGCTTGAACCAGTCCCTCTCTTCTTGGTATCTCTTGATGGATTGTTGTTTGATTTCCTTCGACAGCGCCATATTGAACCTCCTCTATCCTTCCATCGTTTCCAGAAAGGCCTGTACCCTTGTCTTGATCTGCCCCTTACCGCTCAGGATGTATTCCCGGTCGAGCTGGAGAAAAGGGATGTCCCCATGCTCCCGCAAGTCGTATTTGGTCATGTAATGCTCGACGAGCCAGTTGTCGCAGAACTGAAGGCGCTCCCCGATGATCCCGTCCACATTGAACTCCTCGGCCATCTTCCTCGTAAAGGCGATCCGCTCCGGCTGATTCCCGTACATTCTCGGGCATGCCGGACGGGTCTGGACATAGAACCGGGCGAGGGCACGCACCGGATTCGCCTCGGACTCATCTACCTGCACCCACATGAGTCGGGTCCCATAACAGGTTGAATCCGTCACCACCAGGCCGCCCTGGTCCTCGATGATCTTCACGTATTCCGGATCATCGAGCTCGCTGCCGAGGATCATCAGGCGGGCCCGGTAATCCCCGTTGCCCTCCGCCTCATCGAGGTCCTCCAGGAGCTGTTCCAGGAGTTCCTTGTACTTCTCCTTGGGAAGGCTCGTGCCCGCCACCATGACAGCAAGCGACTCCGCACCCGTAATCGGCGGCTCATCGCTCTTCCTCAGCTCGTACATCTTCTTCTGAAGCCCGCGGATTGCGTTCTGAGTCTTGATCGCATCCCGTATCTTCTGGTCCGTGATCTCCACGCCCAGATGCTCCTCGAGCTGCTTTCGCAACAGATTGATCTCATCGAAGTACCAGGCCACCTGCCGTTCTCCTATCTTGCGGGGGAGGCTCATCACAGTGGCAAAGGCAGTCGAGTGCACGTTTCGCACCCAGTTGTCGTAAACACGCCTCACATGATCACACGAGTTGATGCAGATCAGGGCATCCAGGAAGTCGTATTTGCCTTTCAATGCCAGGTTGAAGGCATGGCGTGGAAAAGAGCAGTTGATGGGGCTGAAGAACGCATCGGACAACTCCGTGTCCGTGCTGCCCGTCCCCCTTATCCGAAACGGTAGGTATCCAGCAGCCATGAGCATCTCTTCCGGAACGGTGGAACAGAAATACCCTGCCGCCTTCCCCCCTTCGTCCAACCAGGCCTGCAGGTGAGGGTTCATGATGCCTTCTGCAGCTCTGGCGCATTCCTGGAAAGCATTGGATTGCAGTGTTGTTTCCAATGGTTCGCCCTCCTTCAGAAACGAAGATATTCGGAGCACCTTGTAGACTATCTTGATATGCTATCCTGCCCAACATATGCAATCATCCAATATTGTAAAAGGGCTGTAAAAACATTGTAAACCGCCGCCTTTTTCGTTGATCTACGTCCAGATCCCTAGTACTAGTAACTCAGCGCTATCCACGTTTCGATTTGTTCGACTTTCACCTTGCGGCGCAAGCCGCATTAGGATGGAGGGATGAAAATTGGTTACCCGGATCGAGTCGAAGGCATTCCAGGAATTGTCCGAGGTGGCAGAGACGCTTGCAAATCCTGCCATAAAGGAATGGAAAGAGCGGGGAGACAAGGTCCGGGGCTATTTCTGCTCCTCCATGTCGGAAGAGATCATGACCGCCGCCGGCCTCCTGCCCTTTCGAATGCGCGCGCCGGGCAGTGCAGACACCGAACTGTCCGACGCACATCTGAGCAGCATCAATTGCAGCTTTACCCGGCATTGCCTCAACGTGGCCCTTTCCGGAGAGCTCGACTTCCTCGACGGACTCATCGTCCCGAACAGCTGCGACAACGTTCGCCGCATATACGATCACTGGATACGTCAAATGAAGACACCCTTCGTCCAGATGATCAGCCTTCCGAGAAAGGCAGGGGAAGCCCAGGTGAGCTGGTTCCGGGATGAGCTCACGAAACTGAAGGGGAGCATGGAGGATCATTTCGGTGTGGAGATCACGGACGCACGCCTGGGAGAGGCGATCTACCTCCACAACGAAACGCGGCGCCTTCAGAGAAGGCTCTATGACCTGAGGAAGAGCAGGACCCCACCGATCAACGGCGCGGAAACACTGACTGTCACCGTGGCGGGTACAGCCATGCCCAAGGCACGGTACAATCAATTACTCACTGAGCTGCTCGACGACCTCGGCGAACGCGAGGGACACACGAATTACCGGGCAAGGTTGATGGTCATGGGCGGCGAGTTGGACGACCCGGGCTATCTCGAGATCATCGAAGATCAGGGTGGCCTCGTGGTCACGGATTCACTCTGTTTTGGCTCCCGAATGCTCTGGAAGGATGTGGAAGAAGGGGCCGACGATCCGATCACCGCCCTCGCCCGCTTCTACGTGGCCGAGCGGCCCTCCTGCCCCCGGGTGTTCGGCAAATACGAGGAGAGGGCCGCCTTCGTAAGGGAGATGATCAGGGACTTCCAGGTAGACGGGGTCATCCTGGAGCGGCTTGCTTTCTGCGATCTGTGGGGATTCGAGCAGTTCACGATCAAGAATGATTTCCAGGACTGGAGCATTCCCCTGATGATGCTCGACAGGGAATACACCCTAACCGGGATCGGCCAGCTGAGAACCAGGGTCCAGGCATTCCTGGAAACCATAGCAGCCTGTTGAAGAACAGCTGCAGCGCAGGCCGTTCAAAAAGGTCCAGATGCAAGGCGTACGAAACTTGCCCCCGCGAAAGCGGGGGTCCAGATCAACAATGAGGCAGGACTTTTCGTCCGCCGCAGTGACGAAGGATGAGTGCAACGCCGCAGGTGGGCCTTTTTCAACGGCCTGCAGGGGAGGGAGCCCATGGATCCGAAGGATGAGAAACGACTCGAACGTGTTTTCGAGGAGATCGCCACCTACGAGGCCATCTGTCAGATGTTGGAAGAAAACGCCACCGACTTGAGCCACCTCCATCTGCCCCTCGCCAGGAACGTACTGACGCAACACAAGAAGACCGTGGAGTGTGTCGAACAGGGACATCCCCTTGCAGCCTCCTATTTCACGAATGCGCCCGAAATATTCACGGCCATGGACATCCACTGGTTTCATCTGATCGCCCAGTCCTTCGGAGGAGGCATGGAGAACCCCCACATGATGGACGACCTCGAGGGCGTCGACAAGCTGGCGGTGGCGTCCGACGTTTGCACCCTCCTCAGGCTGGGACTCTACTACCTGGATGCCGGTGTACTGCCGCGCCCCACGATGATCATCCCTCTGCTCGAGCCCTGCGACGGCGTGATCGGCCTCCACGAGGCGCTGCGGCGGCACAGGGAGTGGCGTAACATCCCGGCCTTTTCGCCCGACCCTCCGTATCACAGTGACGAACGGAGTGTAGGCTACTACGCCGACGAGTTGCGGCGTCTGGTTTCCTTCCTCGAGGAACAGACCACAAAGCAACTCGACATGGATCGGCTTCGAGAGGTTACGGAGGAGACGAACCGGCAGTATGCGCTCTGGGCGGAGTACAACGAGTTGAGGCGTTCCGTACCCTGTCCCCACAATCACGTCCTGGCCATGGCCTGCTTCGCCCTCGTGCAAACCGCGGGTTCCGGCGATCCGGAACACACCCTCTGGTACCGGGATCTGATCGATGACGCCGAGAAGCGCATACAGGAGAACAACCCTGAAGTGCCGAACCAGAAGATCCGGTTGCTCTGGTACGACGTCCAACCGATCTGGTTCAGTGACCTCGCACCGTGGATGGAACAGGAGTGGGGGGTGTGCGTAGTCCTTTGCATGTTCAGCTATGCCCCGTACACGATGGTAGATACCTCGACCGATGAGGCCCTCTTCCGGGGATTGGCCAAGAGGAACCTCCTCGACCCCCCCATGGTCAGGCAGGCAAGGGGCGTGGCGGACAATTTTCTGTCAGACATCGAGCGGATCGTCGGGGACTACAAGATCGACTGTGTCGTGGTGCCCGGGCACATGGGACACAAAGACGGGTCGGCGAGCATCAGTCTCATGCGGGAGAAATGCCGCGACATCGACGTTCCGTTCCTGTACATCGGCTGCGACCAGTTCGACAGGAGATACACGACGATCGACGAGATGAAGGACAAGCTCTCTCAGTTTTTCGCCGCCATGGGACTCGGGTGAGGGGCAGGAGACGAGTCCTCTCCTGTTCCACAAAACGAAATGGCTGGTCAACGCCGCGTGGGGGCGGCGTTGACCAGCCATGTTTGTTCTCTCTTGTCTACGGCTCCTGCATCAACCGCGGATCGTAATCGCCGCGTTCGTGATCACCGGGGCGTCTCTCTCTTTCGCCTTTGCTTCGACAAGGATCTTGTCCCCTTCCTTCCACATGGATGTGACGATCGTCTCCCCAGGGAACACGACCCCGGCAAACCGCGCCTGATAACGGCCCACCTTGGTCGTGTCGCCATCGAACACGGTATCCACAACGGCCTTGCATACCACTCCGTACGAGCAGAGCCCGTGCAGGATAGGCCTGTCGAAACCGCCCATCTTCGCAAACTCCGGGTCCGCGTGCAGAGGATTCTTGTCTCCGTTCAACCGGTACAGCAATGCCTGCTGCGGCAGTGTCGTTGACTCCTTCTGGTAATCCGGCGCCCGGTCCGGGGCCTTGTTGCCGGCCTTCGGCCCGCCTTCCCCGCCGAAGCCCCCCTCTCCGCGAGCAAAGATGGAGAAACGGTTCACGAACAAAACGTCCCCCCCTTCTTCTGCGGTCTCCCCCTCGAGGATAATGAGCGCCGCCTTCCCCTTGTCAAAGATGTCCGCCACGCGGCTCTTGTGGACAACCTTCGCCTCTGTCGGAATCGTCTTCTTGATCTCGAGGTCCTGTTCTCCGTGAAGCACCATGGCGAAGTTGATATCCACGCCCGGGATACCGGCCATCCCGGTCAATGCCCCGGACACCGGAATCACCCCGTAGCTCGGCAGAACCTTCAGATTCCCCTCATACGTGTAGGCGAGTTCATTCGGGTCAGTGGCCGGAACACCGGCTCCAACGCCAAGATGGTACAGGATCACATCATCCTGCTTCCACTCTCCTTTCGACTCCGGCATTTCGAAGCCCACGGCCTTTGCTGGATCAACTGGCATGATTCTCTCCTCCTGTTGTCTGGGTACAGCCGAACGAGATTATAATGAATTCCAATTCAGATAACGTTTGTTATTTAACATGCCTTTCGATCTCTGTCAAGAGTATTTGGCTTGGTCCCGTTTCGATTGCATCCGAACTTCAGGCGGTGTTCGAGGTTGGGTTTTAGACATGGATGATCTATCATTCCAGCATGAGCAAGGTTCATGACAGATTACCGAAGGGAAAAGGCTGGCCCACCTCGATCACGCGAATCGAGCAGAATCGCGTGGAGATCGCGGGCCACTCCATCAGCGGACTCGTCGGCAAGAAAAGCCTTCCGGAGGTTGTCCATCTGCTGTTCGAGCACGCATTCCCCGATGCGCATCGCCTTCGACAGCTGAATGCAGCCGCTTTCGGAGCGGCTGCACGCCCGCTCCCACCCATCTCGAGAATCGAAGCTGAAAACGTCTCCAAGACCCTCGCCAGGAACCTCCTGGCGGATCAAGGGATCGAACAACACCCTGCAGACGGGCCGGATTGGCAGTGCAGGAAGGCCGTCTTCTGTACGGGACGTGTCATCCGGTACATCGGTTCGATCCTGAGGCACGGCAAGGCATCTGTAGATGCAGACCCGGACGAAACCTTCTCGCACTGGCTCTATCGAGTCTTCACCGACGATGATGTTGTCAGCGCCGAGAGAGCAAGAATGCTCGAGGCGCTGGTTGTGGCCTGCATGGACCACGGTTTCACCCCCCCCTCCACCCAGGCTTGCGTCCTCGCCGCTTCGACAAGAGTCCCTTACCAGGTTGCCTTGGCCCTGGGTGTTGCCACGGTAAGCGACCTGCATGGAGGAGCCAGCGGCCAGGCCGCTGAGTTCTATGTCGATTTCTTGCAGAAGGCATGGAAACACGGGGCGTGACGATCGGATCTTCTCGAGGCACTGATGAGAGAAACCCTGAGCCAGGGAAGGCGCATTCCCGGACTGGGCCACCGGATTCACACGGCCGATCCCCGATGTGATGCTCTGTGGAGCGTGGCGGAAGAGACCGGGATCGCAGCGGAATGCGTCCAGGCCTCAAAGCTTGCCTCGAGCATCTTCTCGCGTGTCCGCGGGACGACCCTTCCGATGAACGTGGACGGCGTGATCGGTGCGATCGTTGCGGACATGGGCTTGCCCCCGATCGTCGGAACCCTGGTCTTCGTCCTGGGACGTATCGCCGGGCTTTCCGCCCATTACTACGAGGAGGTCGACACCTTCCCGGCCATGCGCTGGATCAATTTCGCAGAAGCGGTCTATGTAAGGAAATGAGTGGTGTCTCGCCAGCCCTCTATTCTTGACCGTAGCGAGATATCTTCTCTCTGTATACTTCGGCTTCCAAGACGATGAAAGTCGCCTCCCCATCCGCCACCAGCCGCTCGCCTGCGTGCATAGTCCCTCGGGCCACGATCCTTCGCCCTTCCTTTTTCTGCACCCTGCCTTCCATCCGCAACTCGGTGTTCAACGGACAGGGACTGCGGTACCGAACCTTCAGCTTCGCCGTCATACCCGCCTCACCCGTCAGCGACTGCGTCAGGCCCAACAGCTCATCAAAAGCCGATGCCACGTAACCGCCGTGGGCCAAGACCGGTCCCCCCTCGAAGGCCGCTGAGAACACCAACGTCGCGACGAGCCTGGCATCATCCTCCTTGCGTATACTCATCGGTGGCGCCAGGGGGTTGGCAAGCCCGGCAAGGGGACTGAAGTCCAACAGATCCCCGTAATGATATCGTTTCCCCTCCATTCGGATTTCTTCGTCCAAGCTGCTTGCCACCGTTCGGATTCGGCGGGGTTCCGCGCGTAACTTCTCCACAAAGCCCTCCACGATATCCGCGACTTCTCGAAACAGCTCATCCGGAGCGTCGCATGCGACCGTTTCGGCACAAAGCTCCCGAACCGCCTGGGCGAATCGACGTCTTTCCGTTGAAAACCTATCGAACTCCGGTTTTCCGCTCATGGAGGACGCTCCTCTCCCGAACACAGTCTCCTTACCACCACGTCACAAACAAAAACGGAGCAGAGACGAATTCCGCCTTTGCCCCGCCCTAGCATTCACTGTATCAGATCACCAACGCTAACTCAACATGAAACCATCCTTGATCGGCTCCAGGTTCTCGAAGTGTGGCGTCAGATGCTTGTCCAGATCTTCCACACTCCATGTTTCTTCATTCTCGAACCTCTTTCCCATCGTGGGCGAATTTACGATGGTTACCTCCTTCCCCCACACGAGCAGGACGTAACCGGAAATCCGCGCGGCCCTCGGAGAAGCGAGATAGGCGACGAGGGGCGCAATATTCTCAGGCGCATAGGTGTGGAACCCATCGGCAGGTTTGGCGAACATCTCACCGGTGAGGCCACTCTCGGTCATCGTGGTCAACGCCCGCGGGCATATCGCATTGGCGGTCACACCATACTTGGCCATGGCGTTTGCGGCACTGAGGGTCATGGCCGTGATGCCTCCCTTGGCGGCCGCATAGTTGGGCTGCCCGACCGAACCGAACAGGAAGGCCTCGGAAGACGTACTGATCAGGCGACCATAGATCGGACCACCCTTTGCCTTCGATTGGTCACGCCAGTATTCCGTGGCCATCCTCATGTAATTGAAGTGCCCCTTTAGATGAACCCGTATGACCGCATCGAACTCCTCTTCACTCATGTTGAAAATCATCCGGTCACGGCAAAAGCCAGCGTTGTTCACCACTATGTTGAGATCACCAAAAGTGTCGATCGCTTTCTTGACAACCCCCTGCGTATCCCCCCAGTCACCTGCATCACCGAATGCAGCCACAGCTTCACCGCCGGCGCTCTTGATCTCCTCAACAACATCATGGGCAGGTTCCTGTGACGACCCGCTCCCATCGGCACCCACGCCATAGTCATTCACCACAACGCGCGCCCCTTCCTTGCCCAATGCGAGCGCCTCAAACCGCCCGAGGCCCCTGCCAGCACCCGTAACAATCGCCACTTTTCCTTCTAATGAATTTCCCATGATCGTCTCCTTTCAATAAACCTCCTGCTTTTACATTTCTTTTACAAGCTTTTTACAAGACCGGATGATTCCATCCGCGCTGTGCACTAATACATACTTATTCTCTTCGTGTATGTCAAGAAGAAGTAAATTTGTCCAGCCTGGTTGCAAGCATCCAAATAACTACTGTACAACTTGGGCATGACTTCTTCCCGAAAAGTCTCTATACTACCAAAGATGGACAAACAGCACCAGCCTGCTCGATTCTTTCATTCTTTTCATGATCGCAACTAATGAGGAGGACACGCATGAGAGAAGCTGTAATCGTCGAAGCCTGTCGCACACCTATCGCAAGGGGTTACCCGATCAAGGGCTGGCTGAGTGCATTCCACGCCGCAGAACTCCTGTCTTTCGCCTTGAATGCTGTAATCGAGCGTGCAGGCATCGACAGAGGAGACATCGAACAGGTGATCAGCGGAACCGTGACCCAGGCCGGTGAGCAGTCCGGCAACAACGCACGCTTCGCCTGGCTCCTAAAGGGAGACCACTACGAGGTACCTGGCACCACCGTAGATTCCCAGTGCGGCTCCGCCCAACAGGCCCTCCACATGGTCAATGCCTTTGTGAAGGCAGAAAGCATAGAAGTGGGAATCGGCAGTGGGCTGGAGATGATGAGCCACGTAAGTCTGGGTAAGAATGTGGGCGAAGGCTGTGGATTCTTCATTCCCCCGAACTTCCGGTACGATATGCCCCTGGACCAGTTCGAGGCCGTGGTGCGAATCTGCCAGAACCGGGGAATCACGCGCGAGGAACTCGATAAGTTTGGGGTGTGGTCTCAGGAAAAGGCCATCGCTGCAACCGAGGCGGGATATTTCAAAAAGGAAATCATTCCGATCGAAGCACCCGTCCTCGGAGAGGACGGACAACCTACAGGGGAAACCCGTCTCGTTGACAGGGACCAGGGGCTCCGAGAGAGCACCCTCGAAAAGCTGTCCCAGCTCCGAACCGTTGATTCCGCGGGCTTCACGACTGCAGCCACCTCTTCGCAACTCTCGGATGGTGCATCGGCTGTCCTCGTGATGACCCGGGAGAAGGCCAAGGAGTTCGGCCTGAGACCCAGGGCACGAATCCTCTATGACATTATCGTAGGGGCGGACCCATACTATCTCCTGGACGGACCTGTGGACGCCACCCATGCCCTTCTGAAGAAGTCCGGCATGACTCTGAAGGACATCGACATCTATGAAGTCAACGAGGCCTTTGCCGGGGTCGTTCTCTCCTGGTGCAAGATATTCGAACCGGACATGGACAGACTGAACATCAATGGGGGAGCGATTGCGATCGGCCACCCGGTGGGCTCGACCGGCACGCGCATGATCACCACTGCACTTCATCTGCTCGAGCGTTTGGACAAAAGCACCGCTCTGTGCACCATGTGCTGTGGTTCCGCGGTGGCCACGGGCACGATCATCGAACGCCTATAGCGGCAGGAGTCCCTGTTTACTTCTTCCGGTTTTCAGGGGTCGGGGATCAGGGGTCAGGCCCTATCCCCTCGCCACTCACCATCACGGGCCAAGGGACGCAAGAGGGATACTAAGTCGACAGAAAACTCTCGCTATGTTTCCCGAGGAGAGTTTGAGTCGTTGCGTCCTGTCCTGGGTTCCCTCGGAGATTTTCGCCGGGCGACTTTGTAGGGGGAGGGAGAGACGGAGCCCAAGCAAATCGGAGAGGGAACCCAGGACAGGACGCAACAGCAAGACTCTTCTGAAACATAGCAATATTTCTAAGTCACGCCATTAGACT
>JAUWSZ010000376.1 GCA_030609865.1 bacterium
AGGCTGTTCAAAAAGTTCCAGATGCAAGGCAGGCAAAATCCCGAGGAATGAGGCGTACTTACTGTACGTTGAATGACGAGGGATGAAGCCGAACGCCGCAGATGGTACTTTTTCAACAGCCTCTTAGGGCCCTTATGTCAGGCCTTGCTGCATTCCCTGCCAGGCCCGCAACAGTTCTTTCTCCTTCTTGGAAACCCGGCGGGGGACCTCTACCTGAACGCAGACCTGCTGATCCCCCCTGTGGGACCCATTGAGGCCCGGAATACCGCAGCCCTTCAGGGTGAGCACTGTTCCCGGTTGGGTTCCGGCCGGGATCTTGAGCGGCCTCAGGCCCTCCAGGGTTGGGATTTTGATCTTGGCCCCCAGCACGGCCTGAGTAAAGTGGACGGAGACGTCGCAGCACACGTCCAGATTGCGTCGGGTAAAGACCGGATGGTCCTTGACTTGTATGACAATGTACAGGTCCCCGTTCTCACCTCCCCGCTCCCCTGCGCCCCCTTCCCCTCTCACCTTGAGACGGGAGCCGTTGTCTACGCCGGCCGGAACGGTGATCCTTCGCTGCACCCCGTAAGGCACCTTTCCCTTTCCCTTGCACTTCTCACAGTCCTGTTTCTCGAGGATCCCCTTGCCTCCGCATCCCGGGCATTCCATGACCTGCTTCGTTGCCATGATCTCCCCTTCTCCGCGGCAAACCTTGCATACACGCGATCCTCCCGGGGACTTCCAGCCACGGCCCGCACAGGAGGGGCAGTTCTTCCGCTTCGGGATCCGAATCATCTTCTCGATGCCGAGGGCCGCCTCTTCAAAGGTCAGGGACACCATATACCGAAGGTCTTCCCCCCGCTTCCCCCGATCCTCCATGCGGCTCCTGAGAAACTCGAAGATGTCCTCCACAACCTCCGAGACGCCCGGCTTCTTGCCCTTGGCATCCGTGCCGGATGCATTTCTCCCCTTCCCACCCCCATGGTTCTTCTTCCCGAGGAAGTCGGCGTCGTATCGATCCCTCTTGACCGGATTCTTTAGAACATAGTAGGCCTCCTGGAGCTCTTTGAAACACTCCTCGGCCCGAGCGTTCTCGGGTTGCCGATCCGGATGATACTTCTTGGCCAGCTTGCGGTAGGCCTTCTTCAGGATCTCGTGATCCGCGTCGCAGGCGACACCAAGGATCTCGTAATAGTCTTTTCTGTTGTTCTCGGCCATTTCCGCCCAGGGGCGAACGCATCGCCCTAACAGTTGATCGGTTGCTCTTCGTCTTTCCCCTTGTCCCCTGCCTCCCCGCTCGGGTCATCAGACCCGGGGCCATCCTCTTCCCCTTTTGCCTCCTCCTCCCCCTTGGGAGGGACCGCCACGACCACGAGAGAGGGCCTCAGCAGCCTGCCGCGGTACAGATAGCCCTTCTGATAGACCTCCATGACCGTGTTCGCATCCACTTCATCCGTCTCGGACCTCTGCATCGCCTGATGGAGGTTCGGATCAAACGCCTTTCTCAGGGCCTCGATCGGCTCCACGCCGTACTTTGCGAGGGTTTTCCCGATTTCGGCCAGGAGGAGCTCGATCCCTTCCTGAAAGCTCTTCCAGCTGCCTTCTCGATAACTGTAAGTAAGCAACCTCTCGATGTTATCGATGATCGGAAGGATATCCCTCAAGAGCCCCTCGTTTCCGAACTGGATGACATCGCTCTTCTCTTTACTTGCTCGCTTCTTGTAATTGTCGAAGTCCGCCATCAAACGAACGAACTTGTCCTGCAACTCCTCGTTCTCTTTGACGAGATGTTCCGCCCTCTGTTCCGGCGAGAGCTCGGCCGGGGCGGAATCCGCCTCCTCTTCCGAGGCCTCGGGCGCCTGCTCCACCTGCTGCTCTTCCGCCTCGGGCGCCTCTGCAACGATCTCACCTTGTTTATCCGTTTCCGTCTTCATCTGCTCCGACACTTTCTTCTCCACAGAAGGCCCCTCCTCTTTCTTGGCCTCGCTGTCTTTCTTTCCGCTTCCTTCAGTGGCCTTCGTCAACTCACACTCCCTCCCAATCCGCTATCGGGGCTCAGGAGCCCCCCAGTTGCCCTTCCATCTCTTCGAGCTTTGCCCCCACGGCCTTGGCCGTGAAGTCTACAAGCGGTATCACCCGGGAGTAGTCCATCCTCTTGGGACCGATCAAGCCCAGGGTCCCCATGGGCACCCCCCTCTGATGATACGTGGCGGCGATCAGGCTGCAGTCCGCCATCTCTTCCACCTGATTCTCCCCGCCGATATACACCTGTATTCCCAGCCCTTCCATGGCCATATCGAGCAACTGAAGCATAATTTCCTTTTCTTCGAAGGCCCGAAGAAGGGACTTCATCTTCTGGAGGTCTTCGGAGAACTCGGGATAGTCGAGAATGTTGCTCTGCCCATCGATGTACACATCCGCCTGCTCTGCCTCCAATACGCGCCGGCTCGAATCCCAGACCCGGGACAGGATTCGATCGTATTGATCCTTCTCCATCTCCATCTGCTCCACGATCTTCTCTTTCGCCTCTGCCAGCGGCAGGCCCTTGATGTGGCGATTCAGGTATTCCGCGGCATGGTCCAGATCCTTCTGCGAAAGGCCACGGACGTCACCGATGATCCGGTTGTAGACCACCCCGGTGGGGGAAACGAGCACCATGAGGATACGGCTGCGGTCCAGCCGTATCAGGTCGATTCGTTCGAACACGGCCTGTGAGATCCGGGGTGAGGAGACCAGGCTGGTGTAATGGGAGATGTAAGAGAGGGCGCGAGAGGTCTCCTGCATGATCACGCCCACGTCGTGGGGGGCGTCCCGGACCCGGTTGAGGATGAACTCCTTCTCATCTCGGTGGAGCGGCTTGGGCTTCATCAGGGCATCCACATAGTACCGAAACCCGCTGTCCGTTGGGATCCTGCCGGAGGAAGGATGAGGTTGTTCGAGAAAACCGAGATCCTCGAGACATGCCATGATGCTTCGCACCGTGGCCGGGCTCATGTCCAGACGGTACTTCTTCGTGATCTTCCCGGAGCCCACGGGCTGGGCCCGAAGAATGTAGTCCCGGATGACAGCCCGCAGGACCTGCTGTGTTCTTGCCTCCAAGCGTTCAAGCATCATGCGGATCTCCCCGTGTCGTAACGAACGCCCCAATGGCTGTAGTCGCGTGAATCTTTATTAATATAACACGACCAACGAGAGGACAACCCCTGTTTCGCGACGGGGAAGGGCCCTCCGGTGCACTCAAAACTTTTATTATATCAGATCGGAAACGAGAAGGGGAGTTCGGTCGGCTGGCTCGCGAAATTCGACCCGGTGCGCGATAATGAGCGCCAGCCCCGTGGAAGGGCCACAAGTCCCCGGATCCATGGAAAAAACCGAATCCCTTGCTCGATTCCACAAGGGCCAGATCGCACGCCTCCGGTCGACGAGACCATGCTGATCGACGGAGCGATGTACAGCGCCCTCTTTTAGCTCGCCTGCAAGAACTCCAGATAGTGGCGAGCGGTCTCCTCCGGCCGCTCCATCATCGGAACGTGGCCGCAGTCCTTCATGATCACCGTCGTGGAACTGGGCAATCCCTTCTCCAGCACCTCTGTGCAGGAAACGTCGAGCAGGCGGTCCGTGTCTCCCCAGAGGATCAACGTCCTGGTCCAGATCTTCGGGAGATCCGGCTCGAGGGAGGACTCCTCTGTGTGAATTTCGAGGAATACCTTCTCGTTGAAAGCCCGGCTCTGGGCCCACTCATCGGCCATCTTCTTCTTGACAATCCCTGGAAACCAGGGAGGCTTCACGAAGGCAAATTTGATCATCGCATCAAAGTCTTCCGGCGTCTCGACCAGGAGAGGGTTCTCGCCTCTCTCCATGAGCTGGGCCATTTCACTCTTCTCCGGACAGTGAGGGACCCCTGCCGTATTGAACAGGCCCAGGGTCAACACCTTGTCAGGGAAACGAACGGCATATCTCCCGGCGATGTTTCCTCACATTGAATTGCCCGCTACGTGGAAGGACTCCAACGAAAGGGCCTGCGCAATGTTGTCCAGCCTTTCGGCCTGGGCGGCAACCGTGTAGGAGGCATCCTGTATTTTCGTGCTTTCCCCAAACCCGGGAAGATCGACGGCCACCACGTGAAAAGAGGGCGTCAGGTATTTGGCAAGCCGATTCCAGTTATCTTTGTTCGCACCAAACCCGTGCACGAGCAGGATGGTCTCCCCCTCCCCTCCTTCCAGGTAGACGACCGTGTGGTCCCCCACCACGATCGATCCCTTGGAAAGCCCTGCCGATTTCCTCTCCAGG
>JAUWSZ010000608.1 GCA_030609865.1 bacterium
AAGCGGGTTGGCCCACAGGAAAAAGGGAGAACTCGATTTGGCGGTCCAGGCCTTCACGAAGGCCATCGAACTCGATCCGAAGAATGCAGAGGCATACAAGGATCGGGGGATCGCATACGGCATGCAGGAAGAATACGATCGGGAAATCGAAGATTATACCAAGGCCATCGAGCTGAACCCGAAGTACGCGGTTGCCTACTTTGATCGGGGGGTCGCATACGGCAGGAAGATGGAATACGAGCGGGCGATCGAAGACTACACCAAGGCCATAGAGATCAACCCGGCCTATACCAAAGCGTACAACAACCGAGGGTTTGCATACATAAGGACACAAAAGTACGACGAAGCCATCCAAGACTGCAACAAGGCGATTGAATTGGACCCGAACTACGCCAGGGCCTATGTCAACCGCGGGACTGCGTACGGGTGGAAGGAAGAGTACGATCGAGCCATCCAAGACTGCAACAAGGCCATCGCATTGGACCCGCAGCTTGCCGTGGCCTATGGCAACCGGGGGTTCATTTACATGAATCGGGGACAGAACGATCTGGCCATCGAGGACTACGATACGGCCACCAGGTTGGACGCGGGTCTGGCCATGGCCTTCCATGGCCGGGGCATGATCTACCTCAACGAGGGGGACAAGGACCTGGGGGCCAAGCAGCTGGTGCATGCTTGTGGGATGGGGTACAAACCGTCATGTGAACAAGTGATCAGCTTGGGAGAGTTCGCGTACTGAGATCCGGAAGGCCCCTTCCACTGCAATGGATCCGATTCGATCTAAAGGGACGGATCCGAATTCCTGATCCTATGAATCAGTTCCTGCAGGGGTTTGTTGGAGGGGTCTAGGGTGGCCGCCCGCTCGAAGTGCCCGAGGGCCTGCTCCAACTCGCCTTTGTTCCCGAGGTAGGAGCCGATGTGTATACGGACCCTGCTTTCCTGTTCGGGCGGGAGGCGAAACCCCAGCAACCGCTCCTGGATCTCGATCGCAGCATCCGTTTCACCGATCAAGTGCAGGAGCGCCGCATAGCTGTTCAGTGCCTTTACACGGCCCACGGGCCTCTGCCAACGGGTCGTGGGCGTATGAAGAGCAGCGGATGTCTTCTCCTGCCATGCAGGATAGAGTTCGCGTGCTTTTGCGATCCTGTCCCTGTTGCCCCGGGTTTGCACAAAGATCACCGCAACCTCGTCGTGGTAAACGAGCGTCCAGGCCGGGTCGAGCATCAGAAAACGGATCATCCCGTGGCGGTTGCTCCAGCGGTGGAACAGCAGGACCGTGTTGATCTCGTACGTGTCCAGTTGCTGTCGCAAGGCTCGAGCGTTCGAGAAGGCGGACCTGTACTGGGTGAAGAACTCCGTGTCGTAGACCTCGAGGCGACCGTCGATAAAGACACCCCCCTCCACCGCTGCATCCCAGGTCAGATAGCCACCGGCCGTGAGGTCGTTGTACAGCCTGGGTTGCAGTCCGGCCTCGCGTGAAAATGCCGCGGCGCGGATCGGAAAATTGACTTCGAGTATGCCGAGCCCGAACTCGCGTGTGGTGCCGTCCCTCCAATAGTAGGTGTTGGTCGCCACAGCACCGATGAGGCCGATACATATGGCGAGCAGAACCGGGGCTGCGACCTTGGCGATTCTGGGGTACACGGCGCGCATGCCCCCCGTCACTCTGCTCCCGATCAGGGCCAGGTAAGCCCCGACGATCGGCGTCGCACCGAGTGCAAAGAGGCCCATGTTTCGGCGAGCCAGAACGGACAAGGAGGCAAGGCCCATGAAGATCAGGAGCCAGGCCAGATCGAAGCCCGGGGCCGGCGCTTCCGTCGCTGCCCTCGATTTCTTCGATGTGCGAAAACCCGCCACCCCTGCTACGCAGGTGACCAAAATGCTCAGGAAGAACAGGGCCTGGAATGCGCCGATCGAGAAGGTGAGAAAGTAGCCGGAGAAGGGTCGTCGGAACTCGCCGATGGTCTGGAACGCCGCATTCGAAACATCGAGTCGAGACATGAGTTCCAGTGGGAAGAGCAGCCCGTCGACGAAGTAGGGATTCAGCAGCGTACCCAGCGCCGCGGCACCGGCGCTGATGAACAGCCTCCTGGTTGCCACCGGCCCGAGAGAGGAGGCCTGCCGCCAGCCGGAAGGCAACAGGGGCAGTCTCGAAGCCAGAGCGCCCCCAACGGCGCAGCCGATACAAAAGAGCCCGATGATGAAGAGGGAGTGGCAGTTCACCCAGAGCAGCATGACCGGAACCAGGAGCCAGAGGGTGCGCCCTTCGTTGCGACGTGCCGTCATCAGGATCCACAGCACGGCTTGCAGCAGGATGAACGACACCATTTCGGGGCGGATGAGAAATCGTTCCTCGGCGATCAAGATTGCCCAGAGACAGAGGATCGAAGCCGAGACCTCATCGAGCCACTGGCGAAGGTTTCTCATGAGCATCCAGACGGCCGTGGTGAAGGCGGCCGCGGATGTGATGACAAGCAGGTCGGCCCCCCCGATGCTTTGCAACAGATAGAGAATCACGTCGAAGAGCCACTGGAGGTTGATCCAGGGATGGTCGGGAACCGTAAAGGAAAGCGTGTCGGTGGTGGGGATCGTGTGGTTGTTTACAATCCACCGCCCCGAGGCCAGGTGCCACCATGTGTCGAAGTCATCCAGGCGCCGCAACGCCAGTGCCGCCCCGACCGAGACGGTCGTGATGGGCAGCCACTTGCGGGCACGCTCGGAGAAACCGGCAGCGATCCTTCCGGTCTGTATCTCGGGGGCACCTCTGGTTTTGTTCTGCACAGGAGAAGGATAAAGGGACCAAGGCTTGTGTGTCAACAGAAGGAGAGGGCGAGCTTGACGTTCCCGATTGCGCGCAAGATAATCAATCCAGCCCTGTGTCAACTGTTTCGTGGATTGTGAGGAACAAGATGAAGAGAAAGTCGGAGGAACGGGGGCTCCCTCGCGATCGACCCGGTCAGAACGACCCGTCCGGGATCCACTTCGAGACCCGAGCCCCCGGCGTGGCCCGTGTAGCCGG
>JAUWSZ010000532.1 GCA_030609865.1 bacterium
CATCAGGCGCTTTATGTTCTGCGCAATCTTCGCGTCCTTGGCCATCTTCACCCTCCTTTTTTTTGAGCTTCAGTGTCTTCCAACGTAACATCCACGTTCTTGCGTAGATGTTGAGGCAAGGTCAGTTTGGCGGGCTGGAGGTGGGGACTGACCCCTGACCCCCGATCCCTGAACCCTTGCGGCTCTGCCGCATCATACGTAGTCGTCGGTGGCGGGAAGCACGTCCGGGTGCATCAGGTTGGCCGGGTCAAAGGCCTTGCGAATTTTTTTCAGGAGTTCGAAATATACCCCCAGCCTGGGCATCAACATTTCGCCGAAGCCGAACATGTTTCGAATCGGAATGCACCCGTAGCGGAACATGAGTTCCGTGGTCTTCCGAATCATGACGTTGGCACGCTTGACCGATTCGGGATTCCCCTGGTCCCACCAGTAGTCGAACTCCACCGTGCCCAGACGGCAATACGGGAGCGGACCCTGCATGTCGGTCCCGGTGAGCGAGGCCTCCATGCTGACCTTCACATCCGAGCTCTTCCAGTATTTCTTGATGAGCTTCTGGTACTCCTGGTTGATCTTTGGGATGTTCTCCACCTGGATGTAGCCTGCCTGCCACTGGAAGGCGCCGCGATAGGCGCCGACCGCGTTTCCGTCTACCCCCACGCTCGCCTTCATCGGAGCCGTGGTCATCATGTCGGCGATTTCCGGCGGGAGTATGCTCCGGTCAAACTCGAGAATCTCGTAGCGGGCAAAGACCTCCCGAACCAGTTCCAGACGAACGTTGATCTCTTCTTCATCCATCCCGGTGACGAGTATCATCAGGGGGTGTGTCGGTGACATGGCCAGGTAATCCTGGGGCTGGCCCCCAAAAATGCCGGCTATCGAAACACACGTCACCCCGGGATGGCTCTTGTAGATGAACTCGATCAGGTTGTCCCGGGACAGGGCATAGATGGCATCGCATGCCTTCTCGCATCCCACCGGGTCCTTGTCAAAGATCGCGGCCTGGATCATCTCCTCACAGTGCATATCCGGGTAGAGCTTCACCGTGATCTCCGTGCAGATCCCGAAGGCCCCGTCCGCATTGAAGAACATGCCGGTGATGTCCGGGCCCGGGCCCCAGTTGACCCCCAGGTTTCCAACACCGGGCACCGAGGAGGGCCCTGTACGCAGGATCTCCCCGTTGGGCAACACCCACGTCATGTTGACGGTCAGGTCCGTTCCGAACCCGTACTTCACAGCGCTGCCCGGTCCTCCGCGGGAGACATAATTACTCAGAAGGGATATGCTGGCAAAGGTGAGGGGCAGGATCGGCTTGAGCTTCAGGCCCTTGAAGGTGGTCACCTTCTGGCACTCCTGCCAGAGATTGCGCATCCGTACGCCGGGCTCAAAGGTTGCGGTCAGGGTCTCCTCATCGATCTCCAGGAGCCGGTCCATCCGCTTGAGATCCACCAGGATTCCGCCCTTCCTCGGGATGGTCAGCCCCCCGTGGTTGAAGCCTGTGGACTGGGGCACCACCGGGATCTTGTGCTGATAGGCGATCCGCATCACCTTCTGCACCTCCTCGGTACTCTGCGGCAGGACCACGAGGTTGGGACGCTCCCCTGAATAGATCGTAAAGTCCCTCCCATAGGCCACAAGGTCGGCAGGGTTCGAGGTTACCCACTCGTCGCCAAGCGCCTCTTTGAGCTTCTGCTCCACCGTGCGGATGTTGTCCGATTCGATCCCTGTGTCCTCTTCGGTCTCGATCTCGACGGAAAGTGGACTGTACCCTGGGTCCTCCAACGAAACATACCGACCCGGGTTGAGGATGCCTTGCGGATCGATGATGGATTTGATCGTACGAAGATGCTCGCGGAGGTTCGGAACGCGACCGATTATTTCATCGGCCAGCTCTCCCTGTGGATGGTCGTAAAAGGCGCCACGGGCGGCCAGCTTGCTCGCCAGGGCGTCCATCAGTCCCTTATGTTCGGCCGGGTCTGCGAAGACATCGTACTGGGAATACAGGCAACGGCCGCGATTCACGGCGAGCAGGCATTGGCCTATATCCTCAGAGGGGACCCCGTTTTTCGTTATGTGTTCCTGAGCAAGGTCGTCCAGCTCCTTTACCCGGCCGCAGTCGGCATAGAAGCCCGTGTGCAGCGGAGAGGCCTGGTACCAGACCTCATCGAGCAACTCAGAGATCCGCTCTCGATAGGCCTCGACAGGCCGGGCCCCCAGTTCGCCCATCATCTCCAGGACCTTTTTCCTCTGATAGGCCACGAGCTTTTCCGGCCCGTCAAACCCCACGATGAGCGTCCAGGGAGGCAGGTCGGGATCCTGTTCCTCCAGCAAAGAGGAAAGAAAGCGCCGGTTGGCTGCCAGGTACTCCCAGCCCAGCTCGGTTCGTGGGCCGTTGCGCAACGCCGTGACCACATCCTCCATGCGATCAAACCCGAACAGCAGGGCATCCCGGCATTCGGTCTTGGGATACAGCCAGATCGTGGCCCGGGTGACCACGCCGAAGATGTCGTCCGAGCCTATATTCCACCGGCTCAGATTGGGGGCCCCCTCGTTTGGGGAATCCACTTGTTCATTCAGGGCGTGGCTCCCGGTGCGAAGAAGGGAGCCGTCCGGAAGCACTACACGCATGTTGTAAAGGTGCACTTCCGGGTAGAGCGTGGCCTTCTTCAGCGGGGTCCGGTTCACAAGGTTGCAGAGCACCGAGTCGGATGTCGCTGCCAGGGGTGCGGAGATCTTCAGGCCCTGGGCATCCAGCTCCTTCTTCAGTGCCTCGAAGGTCAGGCCCCGCTGCACGTGGGCCAGGAAGTTGCGCTTGTCCAGCTTCCCGATAGCGGTCATTCGGCAGAAATCCAGGATGATGCCGTGTTGGCCCACGTCGGTGGGTAACAGATGTCTTGCGTACATTGTGTGGATGGGCAGTTAGAGCTCGTTGGCGACTCCTACCACCTCCTGAACCTCTTCGTCAGAGCCCGGCTGAACCGCCAAGAGATCGCCCGTGTCCACGGGTTCGGAGAAATATTCTGCCAGCTGGTCCGGCTTGCCCAGCACGTGTTGCTCGCCGACGATTCCGGCAAGCCTCTTTTCGATGGGCTCGCCTTCGGGTCTTTGGACCACCTCGTTCTGGGATGTTGGGACTTCCATGGTTTATCTCCTCATTCTGATGGGGTGTGGAGCGGGGCCTGATCCCCGACCCCTGCTCCCTGATCCGTGCTATTCCTGCTCGTAAGCCTTTTCGATGAACTTGGTCTTGTGCGTCGATCGCTCCAGGGCCATGGGCGGAATCCACGTGATCTTCGGCCGGACGTTCAGCTTGGCGTGCATCTCGCCCTCGATCTCTTTGGTGAGGGCTTCGAGCTCTTCTTCCTTGACGCCCTCTCCGTACTCCACCTTCA
>JAUWSZ010000297.1 GCA_030609865.1 bacterium
ACTCGTGGGAAAGCACTGCCACGAAATCTCCCACGGCCTCGACCACCCCTGCCACGACGCGGACCATCCCTGTCCGCTCACCCTGGTGCTGAAACACGCAAGGCCCCTCACCGTCGAGCACGTTCACCAGGACAAGGAAGGCAATCCCGTTCACGTGGAGATCAAGACCATCCCTCTCCGGGGCGAGGATGGGACGGTGTCACGCGTTGCTGAGATCCTCCGGGACATCACGGCCGAGAGGTTTCTCCAGGAACAGCTGGACCAGACGATCCTGGAGTCCGAGCAGATCTTCCAGAAGGCCGGAGACGGAATCCTCGTCCTGGACAAGGAACACCGGATCAAGGAGGCGAACCGAATCGCCTCGGACCTGCTGGGGATCCCGTCAGACGAGATCCAGGGCCGGGACTTCCGGCGATTCGTGGTCGAACAGGATGCGAGCTTCCTCGAAGGCATGTGCACGGAAGTCGAGAGCGACCCGTCCAAACGGCTGTCGTCGGAGATGCAGCTCGTGGCGGCGTCCGGCGAAAAGAGGGATGTGGAGGTCTACATCAGCGCGACGAAGCGGACCGGCGATGGAAAGATTTTCGCCAGCCTCCGTGACATCACCCACCGGAAGAGGGTGGAGAACAAGCTCTTCGAGGCGACCCGCAAGTTTCAGAAGATCGCCGAGATGGGCGAGGACGCCATCCTGGTCCTGGACGACAGATTCAGCGTGGAGTTTGCCAACTCCATGGCACTCGACCTCACCGGCTATTCCCAGAAGGAGTTGATGGGGCTGGACTTCCTCTCCCTGCTCGACAAGGGCGACCGCAAATTCCTGTTGGATCTGTACGAAGACGGAAAGGACGCTGAAGGTCGACGCATCTGCATGCAGATGGAGCTGAACACGGCCTCCCAAAACAAGCGAAGCTGCGAAGTCTGCATCAGTGCGACCAGCTTCGCCGGGGGGGCCAAGAAGACCTACGTTTACATCCGGGACCTCTCCGAGAGGCTGCGGATGGAAAACAAGCTCCGCGAAGCCAACGAGTTCCTGTTCAATCTCATCGAGACCTCCACGGACGGGATCATCGCTGCAGACATGAACGGACGGGTCATCATTTTCAACAAGGGTGCCGAGCACCTGCTCGGCTACAAGGCCGAGGAAGTGATCGGCAAGATCAATGTTGCCAACTTCTACCCCCCGGGCGTGGCCCGGGGCATCATGCGCCGGTTGAGGAGCGATGATTACGGCGGCAAAGGCAGGGCCTTGCCGTACCGGATCATCGGCGCGTCCAAGGAGGGAGAGCACATCCCCATCACCCTCTCGAGTGCCCTCATCTACCAGGGCGGCAAGGAGATCGCTAGCGTGGGGATCTTCTACGATCTCCGGGAGATCCTGAAGGCCCAGGAGGAACTGCTCGAATCCGAAGCCAAGTTCCGGGAACTCTTTGAGACGGTTCGGCACGGCCTGTACTTCAGCAGCCGGGAGGGCAAATTCCTGGAATGCAACCAGGCCATGGTGGACATGCTCGGTTATTCGAACAAGGAGGAAGCCCTGGCCATCGATCTCGCCAGAGACCTGTACCTCGAGGCCTCGGATCGAATCGAATTCCAGCGGATGATCGAGGCCCAGGGGTTTGTCAAGGACTACGAAGTCCAGTTCAAGAAAAAGGACGGAGAGCCCCTTACCGTTCTGTTGACAGCCCATGTCAGCAAGGACCGGTCCGGAAAGGTCCTCGGCTACCAGGGCCTGTTTCTCAACATCACGGAGCGGAAGAGGCTCGAGCAGCAGCTCTTCCAGTCCGAGAAACTGGCCGCCATGGGGCGGCTCACCGCCCAGATCGCCCACGAACTCAACAACCCGATCTACGGCGTGATGAACTGCCTGGACCTGCTGAAGAGCGAGGTTCCGGAGAGCAGCAGCAAGCGAAGATTCCTCGAAATGGCAACCTCGGAAACGAAGAGGATATCCGAACTCCTCCGGGGCATGCTGAGCTTCTTCCGCCCGGACGAGGACGTCAAGACCCCTGTGGATCTGAACTCCGTCATCGACGATGTGATCCTCTTCGTGGGCAAGCAGCTCCAGGAGTTCAAGATTCACGTGGTGCTCGAATTGGCGGACGATCTTCCCAGGGTGTTTGCCTCGGGCAACCAGATGAAGCAGGTGATCCTCAACCTGATCATGAACGCCAAGACAGCCATGCAGCGCGGCGGCACCCTGACGATCGCAACCTCCTCGCTCGACGGGAACGTGCGATTCAGCGTGTCGGATACCGGTACAGGCATTCCCGAGGATGTTCGGGACAGGATTTTCGATGCCTTCTTCACCACGAAGAGCGACGTCAAGGGTGTGGGGCTCGGCCTTTCGGTCTGTTTCGGCATCATCCGCCAGCACAACGGAGAGATCGCCGTAGAGAGCGAAGTGGACGTGGGCACCACTTTCGTGATCACCCTTCCGCTCGAGTCGTAATTCGGTATCCCACCTCCCCTCCATGCCCGTGCCCGTGCCCGATCAAGTGAAAAAACTGGTATTAGGTATTAGGTTTTAGGTAGTAGCTCCCATCCACTGCCCCACCGTCAGGACGCGCGCCGAGAGGGAGGGGGTGGGCTAATACCTAACTGCTAATTGCTAACAGCAAACCGCTCACAACTGTCCTTCACCTGTTGTTCCCTGAGGCTGACCCCTGACCCCCGATCCCTGATCTCTTTGTTCGTGCCCGATTTCGAGGACGAGGACGACGACGAGGACGAGCGGCAGGTCCAAGGTGCGTATCCTACTTGGCAAATAGTGTACAAAGGGCCCGTGCCCGTGTCCGTACCCGTGCTTGAGTCCGGATCTCGCTTTCGTTCTCGTCCTCGAACGGAAGGGAGGGGGGCGGGCTAATACCTAATACCTAACAGCTAATAGCTATTCTTTTGATGAAAACTTCATTTTTTTCTTGACAGACCCCGCCTGTTTTGGTTATTTTAGAAATTAGAGAAAATTGTGTTTTTTGGTTAATTATAGATTCTGTCAAGCAGCGGGAAAAGAATGAGCCTGATAAAGACAACAATAGCTGTCTTCACCGTGAATCAGGTCAGCGAGCTCCTTCAGGTCTCTCCGCAAACCATCGTCAACTGGATCGAGGCCGGTAAGCTGGAGGCATACAAAACCCCGGGCGGACACAGGCGCGTCCAGAAGTCCGACCTGGAAACGTTCGTGAAACGGCACGACATGCCTGTCTTCGGCCTACCGTCGGATCCGGACGAGGAGGGCAAAAGAATGAAGAAGATTCTTGTGGTAGACGACGACCAGGTGATCGTGGCGACCATCACCGCAGGGCTGGAGGAGGATCCTCATGAGTACGCGGTGATCAGCGCAGCAGACGGCTTCGAGGCGGGCATTCAGATAAACCACTTCAAGCCGGATGTGCTCATCCTCGACATCATGATGCCGGACATAGACGGGTACGAAGTCTGTCGGAAACTCAAGTCTTCGGAGGAGACGAAGCATATCAAGATCATCGTTCTCTCGGGTTACCTCGACGAAGAGAGCTACAAGAAGATGCGGGAGTATGGCGCAGATCTCTGTTTCTCGAAGCCTCTCCCCCTGGACAGGCTGAAGGAGGAGATTGCCCGCTTGCTGTATCCGAATGAAGACAAGAAGGCAGCCTCAGCCACGGATGACCCGAGTAGCCCTGGGATGAACCCTGTGCCGAAGAGGGCCACTTGACGACCGGCCCCGGCACGCAGAAAAGGAGGCTACCTCATGGCATTGCAGGATAAGCTGGAGAAGAGCCCTTTTGTCGTGACCATCGAGATTCAACCCACGGTCGACGAGGAGATGCACAAGCTCCTCACGGACCTGGACTGCATCCGGGGGCGCGTGGACTGCCTGACCATCCCGGAATTCAAGAAGCCCCCGCAGGCGGTTGACTCCCTCAGCATGGGCCAACGCTTCATGGAGAAGAAGTTCGACACCCTCTACCAGACCACCACCCGGGGAAAACACCGGCCCAATCTGGAGGCAGACCTGATCAAGGCGCACCAGCTCGGTATCGACAATATCCTCGTGTTCAACGAGGACTACACCCTGTCGGGCACCTCCAAGGAAGAGAAGATGTTCTTCCATGTGGACTCGGGCAAGCTCTTCTCGGTCATGGAATGCCTGAAGGACGGGCGGGACATCAAGGGCCAGGACATCGGGCAGTCCCTCTCGTTCTACCTGGGCGCAGGCGTGGACGCCTCCCAGGGCAAACGGACCCCGGACCAGGAACTCCGGGAAATGGAAACCATGATCGCCCACGGGACCGGCTTCTTCCTCACGCCTCCCGTGTTCGATCTGGACGAGTTCAAGGGCTTCATTCGAAGGGTAGAGCCCTTCGGCGTCCCGATCATCGCAGGGGTCATGCTGCTGAGAACCGGTGAGATGGCCCGCTTCGTGAGGAAGCACATGAACGTGAAGGTCCCGGACCATATCATCGACAAGCTGACCCGAGCGCCCGACAAGCTGAAGGCAAGTATCGAGATCTTTGCCGAACTGGTCACCGGCCTGAGGGATCTCTGCCAGGGGATACACATCATTCCCGTGGGCTGGTACTCCAAGATACCCAAGTTCCTTGACGCAGCAAAACTGTCAACCCTGTAGCCCAAGTACGGCGATGCTCCAGGCGAAAGGGCAAAGGACAAAGGTCAAAGGTCAAAGGGTTCAGGGATCGGGGGTCAGGGGTCAGGCCTCCTCCCGCCCGGCAACCAGCAGATACAGAATGAGCCGCAGAGCAAGAAAATGGACGAAACAGAAGAACACGTAAACCCGTGAATGGAAGATGAATCCCCAGAAATGGGGACAGAACTTATGAGTCACCACACTAGTTGTTTCAAGGAGGAGGTCTGGTGGAACCCATCACCATTACACTCGACGGGTCCGAGGTGTCCGGTCATCCT
>JAUWSZ010000423.1 GCA_030609865.1 bacterium
GAACGATCACGCGGGCCTTCCGATCGATCACGCGGAGCCTTTCAGAGGATCGGCCCGATCTTGTGGTGTTGATCGATTTTCCGGATTTCAACCTCCGTGTGGCTCGTCACGCCGCCAGGCGGGGCATACCGGTCGTGTACTATATCAGCCCTCAGATCTGGGCCTGGCGTCGCAGCCGGGTTCGACAGATCGCGAAGCACGTGACCCGCATGATCGTCATCTTCCCGTTCGAGGAGGCATTGTACCGTGAGCACGATGTGCCGGTTACCTACGTGGGGCATCCGTTGATGGACCGTTTTGATCCGGAGTTCGCTGAAGAGAACTCGGAGGACGCCTACAGGCGCTACGGGTTGTCTCCCCTTAGTCCGGTCCTGGGGTTGTTCCCCGGCAGTCGGGCAAGTGAGGTGCGTGCCCTGCTGCCGGTCATGCTCCGTGGCGCCCGGTTGCTCCATCGGCGATTCCCACGGATGCAGTTTCTTCTCGGACAGGGGCCGGGACTGGGCGATGAGATCTATCAAGAGATCCTGGAGAAGACAGACGTTCCGTTGGTGTGCACGCGCGAGGGGATCGGGCCGGGTACGAGGATTTGCGATCTGGCCCTCGTTGCCTCCGGAACGGCAACGCTCGAGATGGCCTTGCTCAGGATTCCGATGATCGTCGTGTACCGTGTGTCCCGGTTTACATTCTTTCTGGGACGTCTTCTCGTGCGGGTGCCCGTGATCGGAATGGTCAACCTCGTGTCCGAGAAGGCGGTGGTTCCGGAACTGATCCAGGGGGAGTTGACCGAAGAGAACCTGTACGAGGCCTGCACCCCTTTTTTCGAACACTCGAACTACTATGCACAGGTCAAGAAGGAACTGGCCAAGGTACAGGACCTGCTCGGCGCACCCGGCGCATCCGCCAGGGCGGCGCGGGTGGTTTGTGAAATATTGTTGCAGAAGGAGCAGGGGGAAGAGCAGTGAAGGCGTGGTAAGCTGTTGGCTGTTAGGTATTAGGTGTTAGGTATTAGCCCACCCCTCTCCCATCCGTTCGACGAGGAGGAGGACGAGGACGATCGAGAGTCCTGGTGGCGGCAAGGGCTGGGAGCTAATACCTAATACCCAATACCTAATACCAATTCTTTTTGCTGAGAAACTAGTTGAGAAACCCATGGACCGCAGGAAACGAAAAGAACTAACGCGTCGCTGGATCGCCAGGCTGTTGCCCCCCTTGGCCACCCAGCTGATTCGCCTGCTCTCCTTCACGCTTCGCTATCGGATCCACGTGGCAGAGGAAACGCGGAAGATCTTCCTCGCCGGAAGGCCGGTGATCTTCGCCTTCTGGCATGGCCGGATGATCATCATGCCTCCTGTCTACCACAAGGTGTGCGGGAAAGAGGGGAGGGATGCCTGGATCATGGTCAGCCGCCATTGGGATGGGGAGCTGATCGCGCGCACCGTGAAGCCTTTCCGGATTCTCGCGGCCCGGGGTTCGTCCACCCGGGGAGGCCGCGAGGCCCTTCAGGAATTGATCGAAAAGGCCCGCCTGGGCCACACGATCGGGATCACCCCGGACGGGCCCAGCGGTCCCCGGTACATGGTTCAGCCGGGAGTGGTGAGAATCGCTCAGCTTACCGGAACCCCGATTGTTCCGCTCACCTGGGCGGCGCGTCCCCGGTGGATTGCGTCAAGCTGGGACCGCTTTCAGATTCCTCTGCCCTTTGCACGGGTATCGGTTGTCTTCGATGAGCCCTTTTACGTGCCCGACAGCAGGAGTACGGAGGCCCTCGAGGCGTGTCGCGCCAGCCTCGAGGAAAGGCTGGGGCAGGGTACCGATCGCATGGAGGCAGAGGCCAAAGCGGCGGACGGACAAGGGTGGATGTCCGCAGTCCGGGCATGGGGAAAGGGAATCGTTTCCCGTTGCGAGGGAAACGTGCGCACCGCCCTTCAGCAGTTCTGGACGCCTTCCTCCCCAAAGGGTCCGGGCAGCCTGCTCCTCGGCGTCCTGTTGGCTCCCCTGTCGTGTCTCTACGGCCTGGTCCTTCGGCTGAGAAGGGCCCTCTACCGAAGAGGCGTCCTCGCGACAAGGCGGGCCGGCATTCCTGTCATCAGCATCGGAGGGGTGCGGGTGGGCGGCAGCGGGAAGACCCCCTTTGCCATGTGGATGGCCCGGAGGCTCACGAAGCGGGGGTGTCGGGTCGTCCTGTTGACTCGCGGCTACGGTCGGCGGAAGAAGCGGGACACGATCCTGCTGACCCGGCAGGGGTTGGAGCAACAGGATCCTCTGGACTGCGGGGATGAACCCTATCTTCTGGCGCACAACCTTCCGGACGTACCGGTCGCCGTGGACGGCGATCGATACCGGGCCGCGAATCTCGCGGAAAAGTCGTTATCACCGGATCTCTTTCTGATGGACGACGGATTCCAGCACCTCCGGCTGGCCCGTGGCTTCGACATCGTCCTCGTGCCGGGGGACGAGGACTTGTCCGAGGCTGCGTGCCTCCCGAGGGGACCGTTGCGTGAGCCTCTTTCCGCCTTGAAAGACGCCGACGTCGTGGTGTGCATCTCTTCAGACGGTGGGGAGCAAGGCACCCGAAAGGGATCGGGCGACCTCTGGTGGCGGGCCCTCGAGGCGGATGTGCCGGTCCACGTGGCAAGGCTCGTCCCCACCGGGCTTCATCGGCTGGAGGACCAGAGCGAGGTCGACCCCCGGGAGCTTACAGGGAGAAAGGTCGGTGCCTTTTGCGGAATCGCTCGACCCGGTGCCTTCTGGAGGACCCTAGAAGGGATGGGGATTGGGGTCGGCAGCCGAAGGGATTTCCCGGACCATCACCCGTATTCGGATCAGGACCGGGAGGATCTGCTGCGCCTCCTCTCGGGCTCGGACTGGCTCGTGACGACGGAGAAGGATGCTGTGAAGATTCGCCGCTATCGATGGCCCGAAGGCAAGATCCTGTTCGTTCGGCTCGACCTGATCCTGGAGGACGAGCCTGCCTTCTGGGAAAGGCTGGAAACAAGGGGGGTGCTGATGAAGAGGGGTGCTCGCCAGGGAGAAGAGGGCGCATGAAAGACTTCATGGATCGTCTGCTGTTCCTGGTCGCCTATCCGATCATCACCCTGTTCTCCCTCCTGCCCCCGGCATGGGCCGTGCGAATCGGAAAGTGGCTCGGGAGGATTGCCTTCCTCGTCGACGCCAGGCACCGGCACATCAGCCTCACGAACCTTAAGGCCGCCTTTCCCGATCTCTCCGCCTCGGAGAGGTGGACGATTGCGCGAAAGACCTTCGAGAACCTGGGAAAGACCCTTTTGGAAATCCCCGGGCTTGCAAGGCAGAAACGCGAAGACATCCAACGCCGTGTCCGATACACGGGGGTCGATCGGAAGGAGTGGATCCGGGCCCAGCAAGAAGGGGGAGCCCTTCTCCTGACGGGCCACATCGGCAACTGGGAGCTGATGGCCCTCGCGTTCGGCTGGCAGGACGAGGCGAATCTCGCCTTTGTTGCCAGGCCCCTGGACAACCCCTATTTCGACCGCTGGGTGAACCGCTTGCGGACCCGCAGCGGGAACCGGATGATCCCCAAAAAGGGCGCCCTGCGAGGGATCTCCCGGGCCCTTCGTGAAGGCTTTTTCGTCGGGCTGCTGATGGATCAGGGGGCAACGGGGCGCGATGGGGTGTTCGTCGATTTCTTCGGCCACCTCGCCGGGTCGAACGTGGCCCTTGGCTTCCTTGCCGGCCGTTTCGGGGTGCCGGTACACCCGGTCCACATCTTCCGGGACGGGTCGGGGACCGGACACACCGTGCACATCGGGCCCAAGTTGCCTGTGGCGAGGACGGGTCGGAAGAAGAGCGACATCCTGGAGAACACCCAGATGTTCCAGAAGGCCCTGGAGGAAATCATTCGACAGCACCCGGAGCAGTGGTTCTGGATGCACCGGAGGTGGAAGGGATCGCCCACGGTCTCTTACGAGAAGAGAAAGAAGTAAACCTATGCAAAAGGGACGCAAAGCGGTTTTTCTGGACCGGGACGGCACCCTGGTCCAGGAGAGGGGCTATCTGAAA
>JAUWSZ010000599.1 GCA_030609865.1 bacterium
CTGGCTCTTGCATTGTGGTAAGGCCCCGCCACAGCGTCCAGGTCGTCTTGCGCACGATCGATTCGAGCGCCTCCCTGGAGAAGATGACTTGGATCCCCCGAAACAGTTGAATAATTCCGGTAGCTGTCCCGAAAAAGGCAACGGCCGCCTCCCAGGGATCGATCTTCGGAATGATGCCCTCTCGCATCGCCCTTTCCGCCCAATCAACGATAACCCCCAGACAAGCTCTCTCAACCGTGTCCAACCTCGTCCGGAGTTCCTCCGAGCAGTTTGAGATGATCTCCGGGGTGGCCTCACTGAAGATCATGCGATAGTACTCGCCATGGTCACGGGAGAACTCTATGTAGGCCCTGACAAACTGATCGATGGCCGACTCAAAGGATATCCCATCCCGTGGGATTTGATTCAGTTTCTCGAACAGACATTCGCCGCCCTCTGCACAAACCGTGATAAAGAGCTCGTCCTTGTTCAGGAAATCCAGGTACACCGTACGTTTGCTGTAGCCCGCGCGCGTAGCGATCTGCTCGACCGTCGTGCCGTGATATCCGTTGGCAAAAAACAGGTCCCGGGCTGCATCCAGAACCTCGTTACGGCGGCTCTTGCTTCGGTTCTTTCGGTGGTTGGCCTGAACGGGCATTCCTGTTCTCGCTAATGAAAAAACAGCTTTTTATCTTGCATGCAGAGTGGTTTGGTAGAGTTCAGAATAAACGCTTTGAGATAAAATAGTTATGAAAGTAACCATCGGTTAGTAACCAAAGGTTACCAGCCTGTGGTTTTCTTGTCAAGCATTTCTTCAGGCGGTCTTTCGAACCCTTGCCGGGCTGGGTCCAGAGGCGGATCAGGGGCAGCACGAAGGCCCCCCAGAAGCATTCCTCTCCCCCGAATATGGCTTGCGCCGAAAGTCGAAAGAGTCAAGGCGAAAGAAAAAATGCCAAATTTCTCGCATCATTCCTCTTTCGCCTTTTCCCTTTTCCCTTTCGCCTTGTCCAATTTGGCCGATACGCAGGTTCTCCCAACATCTACGCAAGAACGTGTATGATCGACTCAAGGACTCTAACTGATTGACAACACAGGTGAAACCCCCGTAACCTTTTCTCAGGAACAGCCATCTCATAAAGCTGAAGGAGGCCAGGCCGTGTCTGCCCCACCCCACCATCCAAGTTCCTCCGGTTCGGCAGCCGTGATTGCAAATTCCGAGTTTATCGAGGCCCTTTACGAGCAGTGGCGGGCGGATCCATCCTCCCTCAGCCAGGAATGGCAGATGTTTTTCCAGGGGTTCGAGATGGCCATGTGCCCTCGCAATTGCGTGGCTGCAGACCAGGCGAACGCCCAGTCCAAGGTCGCCAGCCTGATCTACAACTACCGGGACCAGGGGCACGTGATTGCCCGGCTCGACCCCCTGGGGAACAACCGCACGAGCCACCCCCAGCTCGAGCTCGAGGAATTCGGTTTCGCCGAATCGGATCTGGACCGGGTGTTCGACACCGGTCATCTCAGAGGTCCCAAGAGAGCCAAGCTGCGGGAAATCATCGCCATCCTGCGAGATACCTATTGCCGTTCAATCGGGGTCGAGTACTTGCACATCCAGGACGTTCGCATTCGCAGGTGGCTTCAGGCCCGGATGGAGCCGGTGCGCAACAGGCCCGCGATCAGCCGGGAACGAAAAATGAACATCCTGAAGTGGCTGATCGATGCCGAGTTGTTCGAGAACTTCACGCACAGCCGATACCTGGGCCAGAAGAGGTTCTCCATCGAGGGCGCAGAGTCCCTGATCGCGGGCCTCCGTGAACTGGTCGAGCTGGCGCCGGAGGTCGGCGTGGATGAGATCGTCATGGGCATGGCACACCGGGGTCGGCTGAACGTGCTGGCGAACATCCTCGACAAGTCCTACTCGGAGCTCTTCTCCGAGTTCGACGGGAACTTTCTTCCCGACACGGTCGGGGGGGACGGCGATGTCAAGTACCATCGCGGCTTCACCTCGGACCACGTGAATGCCCACGGCAGGAGCGTTCACATCACCCTCACATCGAACCCGAGCCACCTCGAGGCAGTCGATCCGGTCGTCCAGGGACGAACACGGGCCAAGCAGAGGCAGCGCAAGGACCTGGAAACGAGGACCAAGGTCCTCGCCCTGCTGATCCACGGGGACGCCGCCTTTGCGGGGCAGGGCCTCGTGGCCGAGACGCTGAACCTCTCCCAGCTCGAGGGGTACACCACGGGCGGGACCGTTCACCTGATCGTCAACAACCAGATCGGTTTCACCACCCTTCCGGGAGAGGCCCATTCCACGTACTACTCGAGTGACGTGGCCAAGATGATCGAGGCGCCTATCTTCCACGTGAACGGGGACGACCCGGAGGCCGTGGTCTACGCGATGGAACTCGCGCTTCGATTCCGGCAGGAGTTCCACAGGGACGTAGTGGTGGACATGATCTGCTACCGCAGGCACGGCCACAACGAGGCGGATGAGCCGATGTACACCCAGCCGGTCCTCTACCGGAAGATCAAGGACCGCCCCTCCGTGCGTAAGCTGTACACGAAGCAGTTGATCGAAAACGGTGATCTGACCGAGGAGGAGGCAGATGCCCTCGCCGCCGAGTTCAAGTCCAGGCTCGAGCAGGCCTATGAATACGTCAAGGAGGCACACCCTGACCTTGGCGTGCAGGCCTTTGAAGACCTCTGGCGAGGCCTGAACAACCCCTACTGCTATGATTGCATCGCCACGGACGTGCAACACGGCGTCCTCGTCCGGGTCGCCAAGGCGCTCACGACAATCCCCGAAGGGTTCACCCTCAACCCGAAGGTCGCCCGCAGGCTTCCGCAGGTCTTCCAGACCGTGAGGGAACGCGGAGATGTCGACTGGGCCGCCGCCGAGCTTCTCGCCTGCGGCACGCTTCTCCTGGAGGGCACCCCCGTGAGGCTGAGCGGTCAGGACAGCGCCAGGGGCACGTTCTCCCATCGCCACGCAGTCTGGCACGACATGAATTCGCAGGAACCCTACATTCCGCTCAACCATCTCGCTCCCGCTCAACCCAAGTTCGGCGCCTACAACAGCA
>JAUWSZ010000689.1 GCA_030609865.1 bacterium
GATGGCAAAACAGGCCAGATCACGTGTTGAACGGGATACGATGGGGGAAGTGGAAATTCCAGCCGGGGCGCTCTGGGGAGCGAACACGGAAAGGGCAAGGCTCAACCTGCCGATTTCGGACCGCAGGATGCCGTGGGCCCTGCTGAAGGCGCTGGCAAGCATCAAGGCTGCGGTCGCCGAGGCAGCGACTGAAAAGGGCTACTTGGACAAAGAGAAGGCGGAGGCGATTCGGGATGCGGCCCGGGAGGTGGCAGCGGGCCGGTACAAGGACCAGTTTCCTCTCGACGTGTTCCAGACCGGATCCGGGACCTCCTCGAACATGAACATGAACGAAGTGGTCGCAAATCTGGCAAACGGGAAGCTCGGGGGGGAGGTTGGTGCGTACGAGTTCGTGAACCCGAACGATCACGTGAACTTCGGGCAATCGAGCAACGACACGATTCCGTCGGCCCTGCATCTGGGGGGGGTGAACCTCCTCAGAAACGAGCTGATCCCGAAGCTGGCGAGCCTGATCGACGCGTGGGATGCAAAGGCCAAGCAGTACGAGGGCGTCGTGAAGACGGGTCGCACCCACCTGCAGGATGCCCTGCCGATCACCTTCGGCCACGTGTTCCGGAGCTACGCGGGGGTCCTGGGGCGCGTGAAGGAGAGCCTCGAGGAGGCGGTCGGGCTGTTGTGTGAGATTCCCCTCGGCGGAACGGCCGTGGGGACCGGTTTCCTGGCGCCGGAGGGGCTGGTCGAGCGGGCTGCAGAGCTGCTGGCCTCCGCCCTGGAAGAAGACATCCGGGTTGCGGCGGACCCGCTCGTCCACATGGCCGGAAGGCCGGCCGTCACGGACACGATGGGCCGCGTTGCAACCCTGGCGGCCGAATTGCAGCGCATCGCCAATGATGTGCGTATGATGGGCTCGGGGCCGCGGTTGGGCATCGGGGAGCTTCAACTGCCTGCTCTGCAGCCCGGCTCGAGCATCATGCCGGGCAAGGTCAACCCGGTCGTCTGCGAGTCGGTCGTTCAGGTGGCGTTGGCCGTTGCATGACACCATGCAACGGCCTTGGCCGCCGCCGCGGGGGGGCAGTTCGAGCTCAATGTGACCTTCCCGGTGACCGCCTATGCGCTCCTCGAATCCATGCAGATCCTCGCGAACGCATGCGAGGTGTTCCGGATTCGGCTCGTCGAGGGGCTCGAGGTCCGGGAGGACAACGTGAAGAGGAACCTCGACCAGAGCCTCGCCCTGGCCACCGCGCTCATATCGAAAATCGGCTATGCCGAGGCGACGAGGGTTGCCTACAAGGCCCACGAGAAGGGCACTACGGTCGCAGAGGTCGTCGTGGAGATGGGCATCCTGGCCCCGGACGAAGTGGACAAGTGGCTCGACCCGTCGAGACTGGTCAAACGGGGAAGACTCAAGGACTGAAAAGCACAGGGGCCAGGGATCGGGGGTCAGCCCCGGAAGGCGAAAGGGCAAAGGTTAAAGGGAAAAGGTCAAGAGGCCTGCTAGCCGGTTTTCATGCTCCGGTTCCACGCGATGACCTCGTCGATCTTTTCCGCGAGCCCCCCTTCCGGCTGGAATCCGAGCATCCTCTGGATTTTGGATATGTCTGCGATGGAATGCCGAATCTCTCCCGGCTGAGAGGGCCGGAAGCGCGGCTCGAGACCGGGCCGTAGCTTCTGGGTGAGTAGTCCGGCGATCTCCTTGACCGAGGTGCCTCTTCCGGTCCCCACGTTGAAGACCTCCCCGCTCACATCCGACTCCAGCGCGAGCAGGGTGGCCTTGACGATATCGCCAACGTAGACGAAGTCTCGCTGTTGGTCCCCGTCACCGAAGATGTTGGGCGGCTCCCCCTTCTGCAGGGCCCGGATAAAGATGGTGATGACACCCACGTAGGGGGTAAAGGTCTGGCGAGGCCCGAAGACATTGAAGTACCGTAGACAGATCGCAGGCAGGTTGAACTGCCTGGCGAGGAGCCCCACATACTTCTCGGCTGCCAGCTTGGAGAGGCCGTACGGGGAGATAGGGTCCTGGGCAAACGTCTCGGAAACGGGTGTGGGGAGCTGACTGTCCCCGTAGACGGCCATGGACGAAGCGAAGATGAATTTCTTTACCTTCCTCTTGCAGGCGTGGTGCAGGACCTGAAGGGTTCCCATAAGATTTGTCCGCGCATCTTCGCAGAAGTGGGCTACCGAGTCGCGAATGGCCACTCGGGCGGCAAGATGAACAACGCCATCCACTCCCTCCAGGGCCTGTTCGACCAGGGCGGCATCCAGGATGTCGCCTTCATAGAAGCGGGCCTCCGGGGGCACATTCTCCCGCTTTCCCATGCTGAGATCGTCGATCACGTGTACGAAGTAGCCCTTCTCGAGCAACGCCTCGACGAGATGCGACCCGATGAACCCGGCTGCACCGGTAACAAGAATCCTGCTTTCGCTCACTTTTTTCCCTTTCGCACCGAGACTTTATCACAATGTGTTCCTCTTTTCGATATTGAAGTCTTCCCCGAAAACATGGATACTCTCTCGAACGCCCTGCGTCAGGAAAGGGTGTCGAAAAATACCTCCTTTTATAGGCTGTCGAGAAATGGTCAGATGCAAGGCGCACGAAATCCTGAGGAATGAGGCGTACGTAATTGGTACGCCGCAGTGACGAAGGATGA
>JAUWSZ010000504.1 GCA_030609865.1 bacterium
CTGCTCTGGAAAAAGGTCCGCAGGGGCTTGAGCGCCGGCAGGGTCCAGTCGGTTACGGTGCGGCTGATCTGCGAAAGGGAGGAGGAGATACGTCGCTTCGAGTCAAAGGAGTACTGGACCGTACACGTCCTGCTCGAAGGAGGCCAGCCTCCCCCGTTCACTGCCACACTGCTCCGGATCGAAGGCAAGAAGGCGAACGTGCCGGATGGGGAACATGCTTCCGAGATCAAGAAAGGGCTCGAGTCCGAGACCTTCCGGATCCAGAAGATCGAGAAGAAGCGAACGAAGCGGAACCCGTTCCCTCCGTTCATCACGAGCACGCTCCAGCAGGACGCCTCGCGGGCCTATCGATTCACCCCGAAGCGGACGATGAAGATTGCCCAGAAGCTTTACGAGGGGGTCCCCGTGGGGGAAGAGGGGCCTGAGGGGCTGATCACGTACATGCGGACCGATTCCACCCGGATCTCCCAGGAGGCGGTCCAGCAGGTTCGATCGTATATCAAGGGCACGCTGGGACCTTCGTATCTTCCCGCGTCCCCTCGTGTGTACCGGTCCAAGAAGAAGGGGATCCAGGACGCCCACGAAGCGATCCGGCCCACCTCCGTCGATCGGGAACCGTCGCAGATCAAGTCTTTTCTCACACCGGAACAGTACAAGCTGTATCAGTTGATCTGGAAGCGTTTTGTGGCATGCCAGATGAAACCCGCAGAACTCGACCAGACCCGGGTCGACATCGAGGCGGGAGACTACCTGTTTCGTGCGACAGGATCCGTGCTCCGGTTCGACGGATATCGAAAGCTCTACGAAGAGACATCGGATTCAGATGCGAAAGGGAAGGCGGACGACAGCCTGTTGCCCGAGCTCAAGGAAGGGGAGGTCCTCGCGAGGAAAGAGGTCCAGATCGAGCAGCATTTCACACAACCGACCCCCCGGTACACGGAGAGCAGCCTGATCAAGGCCCTGGAAGAAAAAGGCATTGGCCGCCCATCGACGTATGCAGCGATTCTCAGCAACATCCGCGACCGACAGTACGTGGATCTCGTGGAGCGCAGGCTGGCGCCTTCGGAGCTGGGCGAGCTGGTGAACAGGCTGCTGGTGGACAACTTCCCGGACATCCTCAACGTGGAGTTCACGGCCAACATGGAGTCTTCGCTCGATGCGATCGAGATGGGGCAGAAGGATTGGATGACAGTGCTCGAGACCTTCTACGAGGCCTTCAAGAAGGACCTGGATCGTGCCAAGAGCGAGATGCTCGACGTGAGGAAGGAGGGCACGCCCACCGAGATCAAGTGCGATCAGTGCGACAAGCCGATGGTCATCCGGTTCAGCGCCACCGGGCCCTTCCTGGCATGTTCCGGCTTTCCGGAATGCAAGAACGCCAAGTCCTTCGAGCGGGATGAGAACGGAAAGATCCGGATACGGGAGGAGGAAACGGTCGAGGACGAAAGCTGTCCCCAATGCGATCGCCCCCTCCAGGTCAAGCACGGCAGGTACGGCCCCTTTCTCGCCTGCACAGGGTATCCGGAATGCCGCTACACCCGGCCGCTGGATCGTTCGGGGGAGGCCCCGGAGGAGGAGACGGACGGTCAGGAGCAGCCCTGTGAGAAATGTGGGGGGAAGCTTGTCGTGAAGAGAGCGCGGTCCGGGAACCGGTTCTGGGCCTGCTCGAACTACCCACGCTGCAAGGGGGCAAAACCGTATCGAGTGGGTGTTGCCTGCGACCGTTGCGAAGAGGGGGAATTCGTGGAGAGGGCAGGCCGGAACGGCCGCCTCTTCTACTGCTGCGACCGGTATCCGAACTGCAAGAACTCCGTCCCGAATCGTCCGGTTCCAACCGCCTGCGAGGCGTGCGGAGCCCCCTATCTGCTCAGCCGCGTCGACAGGGAAGGAAACCCCGTCCTCTACTGCGGCCGCAAAGAGTGTTCAGCCCATCGAGGCGTCCCCTCGCAACCCAAGACGGATTCTGCGGAACAGGCATGAGGATCCTCGCCCGATTTCCAGCCCTCCGTGCGGCTGAATCCATCTTCCGAGAAAAGGAATCGAAGCGTTAGAAGATATGGAAGATTCGTGCACTCTAAGCACCTGCGAAGGAGACTCAAAATGGCAAACCCAATACGAACATGGAAAAGTGGATTGTCTGCAGCCGGAATCCTGGGGGTTCTTGTTTTCCTCAATGGTTGTCACTGGCTTGCGTTGCCGATGTTCTGAGCCCTCGAGGAGTTCGATTAGGAATGTTATGTCGCTAGGAGCAAACCTTGTCGATTGGCCGTCGTCATATGTCATCAGAGAGTCGACGGCCATGTGACAATCGATGCGTTCCCCGTCCCAGAAGCAGTCGACCGTCTTGGCCGTGATCTCGAGCCCCTCTCTTCGATTCGCCTCCTTCAGCGCTTCACCGGCCTTTGCGTTGATCGGAATGGGCGCAGGGCAAGTGGGCAGAAGGCGGCCGTCGGGCCGGTGGAAGACGAGCCCTTGCGGAGCCCGGCCTTCGACCCGGACGCCGCCTTCGTGGACCGCCCAGTGGTGTGCTCGACATTATGCAGCACCAGGTTCTCGGGGGTCGTCTCTCCTCCTTTGGCCCAAGTGCTCGATGTGGTGGGCCTGCAGGTGACGGGTCCTCGTGCAACCGGGCGCTTGCGTCCAGAGTACGCACGAAATAGAATAATGATGGTTATAGGGTTTCTTCTATTACAGAAAATTTATGGGTTCCGAGGGACAAAATGGGTAATCCGGCAGTGACCCTGTATATGCCCAGGAGGTTCAGGGCAACCGAAGAAAGAACCACGCAGAAGATGCCGCTGGAGCTTCTGACCCTTGCAGGTCCTCTACTTCAAGCGGGATACGATGTAAAGATAATCGATGCTAACATCGAGGGGAACTGCAGGGATTCCCTCTTGGAGGCCTGCCGGAATTCTGTCTGTCTGGGCATCAGCTGCATCCTTGGGTATCAAATCATTGATGGAATGCATGCGGCATTGGAGGTCAGGCAGAAGGTTCCAAATCTCCCCATCATATGGGGGGGCTGGTTTCCCTCTGTCAGGCCGGAGCTTTTCTTGAATGAGGGAATTGCGGACCTCGTCGTGATCGGCCAGGGAGAGACGACCTTTCTTGAGCTCGTCCAGCGGTTATCGAACGGTGGGGGCACAGAAGATGTGCACGGAATTGCCCTGAAGACGAATGGCCAAGTGCAGCTTACATCCCCAAGGCGTCTCTCTGAGCTAGAGGATTTGCCGCCTGTACCTCTTTCCTTGTTGGACTACGAAACATACTACAAATCCGATCCACAGGTCCCCCTGATCAGGTATTTCTGGGCGGCTGCCAAGAATCAGTTGTGGGCGAGACAGGACATGAGGCTCTTGTGGTACATGTCGAGTTGGGGTTGTCCAAACAGCTGCAGGTTCTGTTGCTCCCGGGGAGTTACCCGAAGACGATGGACGGCTCTGAAACCGCAGAGGATACTCGACGAGTTGGGCCCCTATACTGCACAGCATAGAGTAGACGCGGTCAACTTCTGTGACGC
>JAUWSZ010000378.1 GCA_030609865.1 bacterium
CGGGGCCCTGCTCGAGGACAAACGGAAAATGCTCGACCGGATCGACGAGTTCCTGGGCCTGCCGGCAGAGACGAGAGACCGGCACTACCAGGCCGTCGGCTCGGTCATCTAGCTATCTCTTGTTCCGTGAATCGGGAGAACACAATGTAACTGGAAACCCTCTGTTTGCACGCAGGCCAGGAAGCAGAACCTACGACCAAGAGCCGGGCGGTCCCGGTCTATCGCACGAGTTCGTATTTGTTCGACAACACGGAGCATGCGGCTGATCTCTTTGCCCTGAAGGAAATGGGGAACATCTACACGCGTCTGATGAATCCCACGCAGGATGTGCTCGAGAAACGGGTAGCCGCCATGGAAGGGGGCGCCGCCGCGCTGGCACTGGCGTCCGGGACGAGTGCCATCTTCTACAGCATCATCAACATCTGTCAGGCCGGGGATGAGATCGTGTCCGCCGCCAACCTATACGGCGGCACCTACACGATGTTCAACAACATTCTGCCGCAGTTGGGGATCAGGGTGCGCTTCGTGGATTCTCGCGATCCCGAGAACTTCGCGAAGGCCGTCACCCCCAGGACGAAGCTCCTGTTCTGCGAGACGATCGGAAACCCGGCACTCGATGTGGCGGATCTGGAAGCGCTCGCGCACATCGCCCATGCCGAGGGGGTGCCCCTGGTGGTGGACAGCACGTTTACCACCCCTTATCTCCTCAAGCCCCTGGAGCACGGCGTGGACATCGTGGTGCACTCCCTGACGAAATGGCTCGGAGGGCACGGTACGGGCATCGGCGGCATCGTCGTGGATTCCGGAAGATTCGACTGGACCACAGGAAGGTTCCCCCTCCTTTCAGAGCCTGATGAGAGCTACCATGGAATTCGTTACGCCTTCGATCTTGGCGATCTCTGCCCCGTGGCCTACATCCTCCGGATGCGCCTCGTGCCGCTGCGCAATCTGGGGGCCTGTATTTCGCCGGACAATGCCTGGATCTTCCTGCAGGGCATCGAAACGCTCCCCCTGCGAATGGAGCGCCACTCCGATAACGCCCTCGCCGTGGCGCGGCATCTAAAAGAGCACCCCCTCGTGGAATGGGTAAGGTATCCCGGCCTGGAGGATGACCCTGCCCACAAGGTGGCAAGCAGGTACCTGAACAAGGGGTTCGGGGCCATGGTCGTCTTCGGGATCAAGGGAGGCAGGGAGGCCGGAGCAAGGTTCATTGACAATCTGGAACTCTTCTCGCATCTGGCGAATGTGGGAGACGCAAAGAGCCTGGCCATTCATCCGGCCACAACCACACATTCTCAGCTGGACGAGGCGCAGCAGCGGGAAGGGGGCATCACACCCGAACTCGTTCGGCTTTCGATCGGACTCGAACACATCGACGATATCCTTGCGGACGCGGATCAAGCCCTGGAGAGATCGGCGCAGGGATAAACCCCTATCCGGCTGTGCCGGATCGGCGGAACGAACGGGGCACGCAAGAAGGGCGGACAGGGAACATGAATCTCGAAGCGATTGAAGTCAAAGAAGGAACGAAGGTGGCGAAGACGGAGTTTCTCACGTTCGGCGGGACCGGAAGCGAACCTCTGTCCCTTCAGAACGGGGACGAACTGGCCCCCGTCACCGTGGCATACCAGACCTACGGCACGCTCTCGGCCGATCGCGACAATGCCATCTTGCTCTTTCACGCCCTGTCCGGTAGCCAGAACGCGGCAGGGTACAACCCCTCGGTAAAGGGGGTCGAGGACCTGTGGACAGAGGAGTGCAGGGTCGGTTGGTGGGACGACTTCATCGGCCCGGGCAAGGCGTTGGACACGGAACGTTTTTTCGTGGTGTGCGCGAACTACCTGGGAGGGTGTTACGGCTCGACCGGACCACGTTCGATCGACCCGGCCACCGGCAGGCCATACGGCAGTCGCTTTCCCAGCATATCGGTCTGTGACATCGTCGACGCCCAGATGCGATTGGTGGACTTCCTCGGCATCAAGCGCCTCCATGCAACGATCGGAGGGTCTCTCGGTGGAATGCTCGCCCTGACCATGGCGACACGGTATCCGGAGAGAGTGAAAATCGTCATCCCCATCGCCTGCGCGCACGAGGTGACCATCCTTCAGCGCATCCACAACTTCGAGCAGGTCTATGCGATCGAGGCGGATCCGTGCTTCAGGGGCGGAGACTACGACGACGGCGCTCCTCCCAGGAAGGGGCTTGCCCTGGCAAGGATGATTGCGCATAAGACGTACATATCCCTGCAGGTGATGGAAAACAGGGCCCGCGGCGAGGTGGTCCGCCGGGAGGAGGACTTGAAGCGCTACGAGATCACCCACCCCGTGGAATCCTACATGCTTCATCAGGGACAGAAATTCGTCGACCGGTTCGACGCCAACACCTATGTTCGCATCATGGAGGCCTGGCAGAAAGCCGACCTCGTGGCGGATACGGGGGCAAAGGATGTCCAAGAAGTGTTTTCACGTTGCAAGGGCCAACGGTTCATGATCTTCAGCATCGACTCGGACGTGTGCTCCTATCCCGAAGAGCAGGCCGCGCTCGAGCATGTCCTGAAGCGATGCAACATCCCTGTCCAGCACATCACCGTGCATTCGGAGAAGGGGCATGACGCCTTCTTGCTCGAACCGGAACTGTTCACCCCCTATCTGTCTTACACCCTGGGAGGCCGTCGATAAACGGCCATCTGCGGCGTTGCACTCATCCTTCGTCACTGCGGCGGACGAAAAGTCCTGCCTCATTCCTCAGGACTTCGCGCGCCTTGCAGCTGACCATTTCTCGACAGCCTCTCAGAGGGGGTGTTTTTCGACACCCTCCTGGAGGAGAAGTGATCGAGGAGGAGCGAGGATCTCCATGGCAAAGAAGAAGCTGAACTGCTGGGAACACAGTCGTTGCGGCAGGGAACCGGGGGGCGACAAGGTCGCTGAACGCGGAGAGTGCCCTGCGGCGACAGACACCTCTTTCGACGGAATCAACAGCGGAGTCGCCGGCGGAAGGATCTGCTGGGCCGTGGCAGGCACCTTCTGCGGCGGCAGGGTCCAGGGTTCCTTCGCGGAGAAGCGGAATTCCTGCATGGACTGCGATTTTTTCAAACAAGTGCGCACAGAAGAGGGAAGCGCGAATTTCAGCACGAAGTTCCTGAATTTCATCTCCTCCCGGGACGGCAAGGAATCGATCTTCAAGCATGAGACCTACCAGTACATAAAGGCCGGCGAGAGATTCATCACCCAGGGGGAGGTCGGGGACACCGCTTACATCATCCAGCGCGGAACGTGCCTGGTCATTGTCGAGAAAGAGGGTGAGCTACACCCTGTCGATCACTACGGGGAAGGCGACATCGTGGGCGGGGTTGGTCTTCTCACCGGAGAGCCGCATATTGCCCACGTCGAGGCGGAAACAGAACTGGAAGCATGGGCCCTGACCCGGGCCGATTTCGACCGTGTCTCCGAAAAAAACCCTGAGATGTTGAACTTCCTGACCGAATTCGTGGCCAACCGGTTCGATTCCCGGAGGCCGACGGCATACAGAACGATCGGGAAGTATGTGGCCACCGACATCATCGGACGGGGCGGATTCAGCATCGTCTACAAGGGCATCCATTCCACCCTGGGCATGCCGGTTGCCATCAAGATGATGCGGCACAACCTGGCCATGGATGCCGATTTTCTCGACAGCTTCCATCACGAAGCCAAGACGATTGCAAACCTGAATCACGAGAACATCATCAAGATCTATGACATCGAAGAACGCTACAGGACGGTCTTCATCATCATGGAACTCCTGGAGGGAGAAGGCCTGCGCGACCTGCTCGCTCGCTTGAGAAGCCTGCCCCTGTCGCTGGCGGTGGACATCCTGCTCCAGACCTGTATCGGCCTCGACTATGCCCACCAGCGGGGGGTCATCCATCGTGACGTGACCCCGGACAACCTCTACCTGCTTCCGGGTGACCGCGTGAAGATCCTCGACTTCGGGCTCTCCTGCCCTGTCGGAACGGAAGACATGAACTTCTCCGGAACGGCCGCCTACATCTCACCGGAACAGATCGAGGGGGATCCGGTAGACGAGAGGACGGACATCTACGGACTGGGTGTGGTTGCCTATGAGATGGTGACGGGCGCAAAGCCTTTTCAGGCGGAGACCATCAAGGACCTGTTCGATTTGCACCTCCATCGGGACATCCCGGACCCGGTGGAACGCGTGCCCGATCTGCCTGAGGAACTGCGGCGGTTCATTATGAAGGCCTCCCGCACTGATCCGGGCC
>JAUWSZ010000431.1 GCA_030609865.1 bacterium
AGGCCTCCCCTCGCTACCCAGGATGATGGGGAACAAAGAAAGGAAGGGAGCAACGATGGCGCTTCGTACGGCAGAGGAGTACAAAGAGGGACTTAGGGATGGGAGGAAGGTTTTTATCATGGGCAAGGAGGTCCCGGATGTCACTGAGGACCCGTACATCAAGGTCGGCGTAGAGACGGGGGCCTTTGATTTCCTTATGGGGCACGATCCGAAGATGCGGGAAATGGCGGTGATGAAGGACCCGGAGACAGGAGAAGATGTCAGTACCTATTTCGAGGTTCCGGATGCGCCGGACTGCGTCGCCAGGAGACACGAGTTGGTCAAGGCCTCTTGCAACTACGCGGACGGGGCTTTGCCGTTCATCAAGGACGTAGGGACCGACATCATCAACGGTCTGACCGCAGTGGCCCGGATCATGAAGAACAAGACGTACGAGGAGCGGATCGATGCCTATCGCCGGCACTGCGCACGGAACGACCTCTCCATGTGTGGCGCGGTCACGGATGTGAAAGGGGATCGCAGCAAGAGCCCTTCGCAGCAGGAAAGCCCCGACTACTACCTTCGGGTCGTGGATGAGACGAAAGAGGGCATCGTGGTGTCCGGGGCCAAGGCGCACATCACGGCCTCGGCATACACGGATGAGATACTTGTCATCCCTACGCGAAATCTGTCGGAAGAGGAGGCGAACTATGCGGTCGCCTTCGCGATTCCGATGAACACGCCGGGCATCACCCAGATTTGCCGCCCGAGCTTTCGTTACGATGACAAGCATCACTTTCCCACGCCGCACCCGAAGCGGGGTCACGTGGAGGCCCTCGTCATCTTCGACAACGTCCATGTTCCCATGGAGCGGGTCTTCATGCTGCGGGAGTGGCAGTTCGCCCAGTACCTCGCCTATGCCTTCGCTGCCTTCCACCGGTTCACGGCCGTGACCTACAAGATCCCGATCCTCGAGTACATGACGGGCCTGGGGATGCTTGCCGCAGAGGCGAACGGCGTCGAGAAGGCCTCGAACATCCGCGAGTGTTTCATCAACATGATTCAGTACACGGAAACCACGAAGGCCCTGGCCAAGGGCGCGCTCATGGATCCGGAGGATTTCGGGGGGTCAGGGCTCTACGTCGCGAACCGTTTGACCTCCAACATGGCGAAACTGTATTTTGCATCGAATTTTCATGAATTCATCCGTAACATCCAGGACATTTGTGGCGGGATCCTGGTAACACAACCCACGTATCAGGATTGGCAGCGGGACGAACTCAGGCCCTACCTGGAGATGTACATGGGCGGGGCCGGGGATTACAATGCGGAGGAACGACTGAAGCTGATGAGCATGCTGCATCATACCGTGGCCAGCGACTTCGCTGGCTGGCACGAGGTGTGTACGGTTCATGCGGAGGGATCGTTTGCTGCGCAGAAGATGATGCTGGCCATAGAAGCCCCGACGGAGATGTACAAAAAACGTGCCAAAGAGATCGTTGGCCTCGACACATGAATCAGGCGTGAACCTTATACAGTGCGGACATTGCGAGGAGCCGAAGGCGACGTGGCAATCCCCCAGCACAGGTCTAAGGCACAAGTAGCTATGAGAAGGGAAAGGAGATGAATCGTATGTTCAAGACAGAGATATGTGACATCCTCGGAATCGAATACCCGATCCTCCTGGGCGGAATGATCTGGGTAGGCAGGTCTGAACTCGTTGCCGCCGTCTCCGAGGCAGGCGGCCTCGGCCTCCTGGGCGCCGGAGGAATGACGATCCCTGAAATTGAACAGGACCTGGAAGAGGTCAAGCAGAAGACGCAAAAGCCCTTTGGCGTGAACATCCCCCTGGTAAGGCCCGATGCGGATGAAATGATCGAAGCCTCCATCAAGGCGGGGGCAAGCGTAATCTCCACCTCTGCCGGCAACCCGAAGAGATACACGCAGAAGATCAAGGAGCAAGGGTGCAAGGTGATCCATGTGGCCTTCAACGTTTCCGGGGCGAAGAAAAGCGCCGAGGCGGGGGTCGACGTGGTGGTCGTGGAGGGGTTCGAGGCAGGGGGGCACAACGGGGTCGACGAGATGACAACCATGGCCATGGTTCCGCAGGCCGTCCGTGCCGTGGACATACCGGTCGTGGCGGCCGGGGGCATTTGTGACGGAAAGGGGCTCGTTGCTGCCCTTGCACTGGGAGCAAAGGGCGTTCAGATAGGGACGCGGTTCGTCGCGACCCATGAGTCGGCTGCCCACCCGAACTTCAAGAACGCCGTGTTGAGCGTGGCGGATAACGGCACGTGCGTTACGGGGCGGACCATCGCCGGCCCGACGCGTTCCGTCAAGAACAAACTGACCGAGTCGATCGTAGAGGCGGAGACGAAGGGCACGTCTCCGGAGGACCTGCTCGAGATGATCGGGGAGGGGAGATCGATTCGGGCATGCGTGCAGGGGGACTGCGAAGAAGGTACGATCTACTGCGGCCAGATCGGCGGGTGTGTGGTAACGATCAAGAGTGCGCGGGAGGTCATCGAGGAGACGATCTCCGAGGCGAAGTTGATCATCAAGTCTCTCCAGTCCTTGATTCAGGCCTGAGACCGAAAAGGGGGGAAATATGCACCCACTCATCGACCCGAAGGCGGTCGAACTCATCCGAGCGACCGGGAACGGGCTGGAGAACTTGCCGGACCGGAAGAGCGTCCTGGAGGAGAAGAACCTCCCCTATGACAGACCGGCGGAGAACGTGATCATCTCCGGATGTCAGATCCTGTCTTTCCTGCCCCATGTGCTCTCCTCCCTTGCCTCCATCTATGACCGACGAGGATTCTCGTACACCTTTCTGTCGAGGGAGTACTGTTGCGGCAACAACCTGTATCGTCCGGCCATCAAGGCCCGTCATGATGCTGCGCTGGATGAATGCCGAGAGTTGTCCAGGGAGTTCGTGGCGAAAAACCTGGAAACGGCGAAGGACCTTGGCGCAAAACGACTGGTCATCTTCTGCTCCCCGTGCTACCCGATCTTCAAACATGCCCTTCCGGGGGAAGATATCGTCTTTTACCCCGTCACCCTTGCCGAGGTCATGGAGACGATCCTCTTCGAGGAAAGCATCGATTACTACGCCGGCTGCTACAAGCTGCACCGCAAGTTCTCGCCCGTGCCGATGGACCTGAAGTCCACAAACGATGTCTTCGCCAAGCTCGACGGACTTGACGTAAACCGGATCAGCGCTCCCCAGTGCTGCTACAAGCCCGAAGGCACTGCCCACATGATGGAGAACATCAAGACAAGGTTGATGGTCCACATCTGTACAGGATGTTACGGGCAGGCCCTGGTAAACCTTCCGCCGGACAAGAAGACCGAGGTCCTGATGCTTCCCGAACTCGTCGAGAGGGCGATAAACCAGAGCACGTAATCTCCCAGGCGTGAATTCCCCACTCTACGACCTTCAGAAGAGGCTTTCCAGGAGGCCGGGAAGAACGAATGCGTTCCTCCAGAGCCCTACCAGAAGGCAATGAAATCTGCTATCATCAGAAGTTCGTCGGGTCGACTGGCGACCCCCCCCCATAGCGTGTACGTGGCTGCGAGACTTAGGGACGAGATGGGCCCACACCGGGCTGCGGCTGCGGTGGCCGGTTGACTCGACAGATGGAAGAGGAATCAGAAACGAAAAGATGAGGAGGAAGGAAAGTGGAAGTTCAAGATGTGGTGATCGTAAGCGCTTGTAGGACGGCCATTGGGAAGTTCCTGGGAGGCCTGAAGAATGTCCCGGCAAGGGACCTGGCAATCACCGCCGGTAAGGTGGCGATCGAACGGGCCGGAATCCCGGCGGAGAGTATCGATGAAATCAGCATGGGTCAGTGCCTGCCCGGGATGCAGGGTTCCCTGCCGGCGCGGCAAGTGAGCATGCGGCTCGGGTTGCCCCACCGGAGCGGAGCGGTGACGGTGAATCAGAATTGTGCGTCGGGCATGCGCG
>JAUWSZ010000396.1 GCA_030609865.1 bacterium
GCCTCATTCCTCGGGATTTTGCCTGCCTTGCATCTGGAACTTTTTGAACAGCCTCCAGCCACTTTTTCAACGGGCTGCTAGACGAGGGTCCGGAGCTCCTCCAGGAGCCGGTCCATCTCGTCATCGGTGCCGATCGAGATCCGCAGACCCCGGTCGAGCCCGTCCTGGGGGAAGTAGCGGACGTAGATGCCCCGTTCGGTCAGTCTGTCGAAGACCTGTGAGGCGGCTTCCGCGGAGGGTAGCTTGGCAAAAACGAAATTTGCCTCTGAGGGGAACGACTCGATCCCCATGTCCTCCAGGGCCCGGGAGAATCGTTCCCTTGTTCGCAGGACCCGGTCCCTGTTTTCGTGGAAATGGCTCTGATCGCACAAGGCCACGCAGGCGGCGGCCTGGGCGATACGGTTCAGGTTGTAGTGATCGCGGACCTTGTCCATCTGCTCGATCCATCGCTTCGCCCCGAAAGCAAAGCCAACCCGCAACCCGGCCAGGGAGTATGATTTCGACAGGGTGCGCGTGACGAGCACGTTCGGAATCTCCCGGATGAGGGAGAGGCAGTTCCTTCGCGCAAAGTCGGCGTAGGCCTCGTCCACGATGAGGATGCCCTCCACATGCCTCGCAAGACGTGCGACGAATTCGGGCTGCAGCGCAAAACCCATCGGCGAGTTCGGGTTGGTCAGGAAGAACAGCTTCACATCCCGTTCTGCAGGGAGGGGCGGATCGAGCGGGTCATCGCCCAAGGGGGTCGGCAGCAGGACGAGGTCGTGAATGGCCCCCAGCGTCTTGTAGTAGGAATAAGAAGGCTCGTAGTAGCCGATCGCATCCCCGCGAGTCGTGAAGGTCCTGAGCAGAATACGGAGGATTTCATCTGATCCGTTGCCGCAAAGGACCTGTTCAGGGGGGACCCCGTAGATGGCCGCGGCCGTTTCCCGAAGGCGTTGGCTCGTGGGGTTTGGGTACAGGCGCAAGCTGTCGGAGGCTTCCTCCCGGATTGCCTCCTCGACCCAGGGAGAGGGAGGGTAGGGGTTCTCGTTCGTGTTGAGCTTGAGAACCCGCTCTCCTTCCTCCGGCTGGAGGCCGGGGACGTAGGCCTCGAGGTTTGCGATGTGGTCTTTGACTGAGGCTCTCATGGTGCCGACCTGGGTAGCTCCGAGTCTGGAACGTCATGTTTGCATGCTTCGGTCTCTCTATCTTCACGCAGCAGCCTATTAGATGCATTTAAGCGGGAGGCGTGCTATATGTCAACCAAATCTCTTTGGCAGCGGGTATTCTGGATCGAGTGGGTTGTTTGTTGGCCGTACCCTTTTTTCAGGTTTGGTAGATTCTGTAGCGGCTGGAAATCGCTTGGGCGGTGAGCTTGATGATCGAGGCGACCGGCACGGCGAGGATGATCCCCCACCATCCGAAAAGCTGGTTTCCGAAGAGCAGGACCAGGACGATCCCCAGGGGGTGGATGTCCACGCTCCAGCCCAGGATGTACGGGGCAACCCAGATGGCATCCAGGGTCTGCACGATGACGTAGACCAGGATGACGTGGACCACCAGGGGCAGGGGCGAGATAAATGGAAGAAGCGCCTGGGAGGTTGCCTGATTCAGGACGGCGAGGACCACGGCCGGTATGGAAGCAATGAAGGGCCCGGCGTAAGGGATGAGATTCATCACGCCTGCGAAGATGGCCAGCAGCAGCGAGTACTTCAGCCCGCAGAGCTTCAGACCGAAGAAGGTCAGGACACCAATCACCGCGGACCGGAGGAGTTGCCCTCGCACATAGCTTCCGATCTTCTGGTCCACCTCGTAGAGCAGGCCCATGACCGTCTCGAAATACCGGTTCGGGACGCTGTTCAAGAAGCCCCTTCGGATCCTTCTGCCGTCCTTGAGGAAGAAGAAGCTGATCAGAGGAACCAGGATGAGCAGCGGAAAGATGGAGAAGACATTGGCCACGTAGGTGGGCAGGGCATTCAACGTATCGAGTGCCGCCTGCTGGATCCTCACGCCCACGTCTACTTCCTCGATGGCCGGCCAGTACGCGGCCAGGCGGGCCTGCAACTCGTCGATTCTCGTGTTCAGGAGGGTGAGCGTACGGGGCAGGGCCGTGGTCAGGTCTACCACCTGGTTCCTGATCAGGGGAAAGAGGTACAGAACCACCAGGAAGAGGAGCCCGAAGAAAAGAAGAAAGGTGGTCGCGATGGCCAGGATACGGCCGAGGCCTCTGTGTTCCAGGTAATCGGCCAGGGGCGTGAGGAGGTAAGCGATGAGCATCGATATGAACAGGGGAATCAAGGTGTTTCGGACGATGTAGAGGGCAAAGGCGGAGCCCAGAAGGATCAGGATCAGGACGAGCCTTCTGAACCAGAAAGGGCGGTTTTCCATGTCCATGGAGACACCATCCTGGGTGGATTGTTATCGAGCCTCCTAGCTAGCAGCCCGTTGAAAAAGTGGCTGTAGGAGGCTGTTCAAAAAGTTCCAGATGCAAGGCAGGCAATACATGTCCCCGCGAAGGCGGGGATCCAGGTCAATAATCAGGCGTACTTCCTGTACGCTGAATGACGAGGGATGAAGCCGAACGCCGCAGATGGTACTTTTTCAACAGCCTCCTAGGCTTGCCCGGAGCCGCCTGTGAGGGAAGCCCGGAAACGGTGCGAAATCACACGGCCCAGAGCCAGGAGCAGCTTGCATCCAAGACGGGGATAATAGTGGCTCAGGGTCATCAAATCGGGGCGGAAGAAGCCAAGCAGCGCCGTCTGGGTGTGGGCCCTTGCGGAGACGAGATGAACGTTTTCTTCAAAGAGAGCCATCTCCCCGAAGAAGTCACCGGGCCCGAGTTCCAGGAAGGGTTCCGAATCGGCCTCTTCCGGTCTCTGGATCCACACCGAGCCTGCATGGATGATGTACATGCCCAGTCCGGGTTCCCCGGCCCGGAAGATGAACGAATCCGCTCGGTACTTGCGCAGGTAGAGGCTTTCCTCGATCCTGCGGAGTTCCTTCTTCGTCAAATCCTGGAACAGGGGGATCCTCTCGATAGACTCCCGGATCGCGACCTGATCCGCATCTCCTTTCTTGAAAACATTCGCCCACATCCACTGCAGAGACGGGACGGGGTCTGTCTTCTCCGATCGACTCATCAATCTCCCCGCTTGTCGTGATACTAGACGAAAAGCCACCGCCTTGTCTGATGCGTAGGTGATTATAGGACAAAACCCCCCAAGCGGCAAATGGTGGTTGGATTGCCCTTCATTGACGACCTGTTTTTCGCTGTGTTACAAAAGAGATGAGGATCTGTGGTCAAACGATTGACTGTAAGGAGAAAAACAAGAGGCATGCAGGCGATCTGCTCCATAGGCAAACCAAGACCGATCCTTCTGTGGGCTGGTGTCGTGCTGCTCCTGGGACTGGCCGGCTGTGCAAGCAAGGCCCGTCTGGGAGCCCCTCAACCGCCCGCCCCGCCGGAAGAAGAGGCACGGGAGGTAAGGGAAGCGCCGAGGGGAGAGAACCGGTACCTCCACTTCCTGCAGGGATACATGGACGGGCTCAGGGGCCGGACGGACGCGGCGATCGAGGCCTACCGGAAGGCGATCGAGCAGGATCCCTCCTCCTCGTATCTGCACCTCTGCCTGGCCAGGCTGTACCTGAAGACGAATCAGCCGGAGGAGGCTCTGATCGAGGCGCAGACGGTCGTCTCCCTTGACCCGAACGATGTGGACGGAACCTCGTTGCTGGCCGGTATCTACTCTGCCTCGAACCAGATCGAGGAAGCGATCCGATCCTACGAGCGCGTGCTCGAACTCGATCCGGACAGGGAGAAGACGAGGCTTTTCCTGAGTTCCCTGCATGCAACTTCCGGGGACCACGACAAGGCAGTCGAAATCCTCCAGGAGATGATCGAAAGAAGGCCCGACTCCTTCATCGGCTATTATTATCTCTCCCGCCTGTATGTGAAACGGGAGCAGTTCGCCAAGGCTGAGGAATCGCTCGAGAAGGCGCTCGAACTCTCCACCGGCTCCGAAGTGGTGTTGCTCGACCTGGCTCGGATCTACGAAATGCAGGAGCGGGAAGAAGAGGCGATCGAGGTTTACAAGAAGATCCTGGAGGAAGATCCCGGGAATCTTCTGGTTAGAGACAGGTTGGGGCAGGTCTACATCAGCCAGAAGAAGTTGGACGAAGCCCTGACCCA
>JAUWSZ010000365.1 GCA_030609865.1 bacterium
CGCCCTGTTTCAAGTGCGGTCGCCACAAGGAATGCGAGATCGGCGGGCTGTACAGGATGCTCGGCGACGCGGCAAAGGAATTGACGATCACACGCGAGATGTTCACAAGGTGGGAGGATGACAGCGCAACCGCAGCCGCGATCGATGCTGCCGCAGAAAAGCTGAAGAAGATCTGAGCCGAAGAACTATCCTTGCAGAGGTTCGAAGCAGCCGGTTTCCTTGAGAACGGCATCGAGTCGTTCTTTGGTGTCCCCCATCAGTCCGGCGTACTCCTCGCGGAGCCAGTTCAGGCACTTCACCTGATACTTGAAGGTGCCTTGCTCGTAGTGCTCGCGCAGAAGGGTGAGAGAAAAGGTCTCTTTTCCTTGCTCAAAGGCTCTGGCATTTGCCACAAGGAATGGGAAATAGACATCACCGGCCATCCGCAAGAAGGCCCTCACGGCGGCAGGCATGGGCTGATCCGGATTCACCCACTCTCCTCCCTCTTCGCCGGAGGCGTCATCCAACCGGCTGATCCAGCCACAGACGCCGGGTGCCTTCTCGCGCATGATTGCCTGGGGTGTGGGATCGTAACAGAGTTGATAGAGCTGGCCGAAGAGGCCGAAGTCGGCCAGGGCAGGGCGGGATCCAAACAGGTAGACTGAAATTTCGAGATTTCGTTCGAGAATGTCCAGAACCTGTAAGAAGCTCTTTTCGATGATCGGCCGGGTAGTCTCCGTGCACCCCACCAGGGGCATGCGGTCCACCTGGCGGTCGGTGAACCATTGGGCCATGGACCGGATATCCTCTTTCCTGGCCGGCATGGCCATCATGTGGGTCAGCCAGTAGCTGCAGTATTCCTGGTCCTCCTTTCGCCACCATCGGTAGACGAACATCAACTTCGTGAGCCATTCGTCGGCCAGGTCTTCGATCAGATGGGAGAGAAAGGCGAGCCCGGGGTCTTCGGGGATGATCGAGCGGCGGCCGGGGTGGCGTCTTTCCAGTTCGTATGCCATGGGCGTCGAGTCCACGTGATACGAGCCGTCCTCCGGGTACTGCAGGACCGGGATGACAGGCGGTCTGACATGGTCGATTTCTTCGCTTATCTTCTGGTCCCGGTTCACCCACACGAAGGGTATGCGGCGGTAGCGCATGAGGGCCCGCATCTTCATCGAATAGGGTGAGCCGATGTTTCCGATCAGTCGATAGGCATCGTCCATCGATCGTCTCGCAGGTTTGGGATCGTGCAACGGATTCTTGAAGCACAATCCTCAGTTGGAGGTGCTCTAATCGCTGAAGATGGATGTCATACGGGAAAGGAACCCTGGCTTGTTCTTCTCGATCAGCTGCTCTATCTCTCCGTTGTCGAAGAATATCCCCAGGCATTCGGAGCACTTGTCGACATGGATTCCCTCAAAGGTGATTTCCACCATCTCCATCCCGCATTTTGGGCAATGCATCCAGTGGTCTTCCTTCAACCGTGTTCTTTCCTCTTGCTGGATGCGACACTGCTTTTCTGCCAGGGCCTTCTGGCGTTTGTCGAATTCGACCCGCGCAAAGTATTCTTCCTCTTGCTTTTTCTTGTCTTTCTTTACATCCACGTGTGTTCCTCCTTGTGTGGGGCAAGCATTGAGATAGATCGTGCTACAGTATGTATCACGCAACCGCCTGCCATGCAAGATGCGGAGAGAAGGGCGACTTTGGGTCCCAGGTTATCCTTCACCCATGAATGAGTTGCCGGAAACGCGCGCATTTGTCATGATTACTTTACCACGTGTGACGAATCATGGTATACGAACAAGGTGCTGAGAAGACGCTCCGCACAATTTTTTCTACTTTCTTAATGATTTACATGAACTTCACCATGACAGAAAGGGGCGATAGCATGGCTGATTCCAACAAGGAAATTATGAAGGTCGTCAGCAAAGCGATCGTGGAGGCTCGCCGAGAGATCGGTGGGGTCCCCGAGCCTCCTTCGAAAGGAAAACTCAAATGGCCGATACAATGCACCGTAGGCCCCGGCCTGGAGGGGGCCATCGCGTGCGAAAGTCAGGTCGGGTTCGTGAACGGTTCGCAGGGGTCCCTGGTCTACCGTGGGTACGACGTACTCGAGCTGTGTGGGCATTCGACGTTCGAAGAGGTATCGTATCTGCTCATCCACGGCAGGCTGCCGGCGAAGGCCCAACTGCAGAGGTTCGAGAGGAAGCTGGTGGATTTCAGACGTATCCCTGCCACCATGCGCCAGTTGATGGGCTTCCCGGTCGAGAAGATGAACGCCATGTCTGCGATCAGGCTCGGCACGAACATGATGCGGCAGGAGTTCACCCGTCTGGACGAGATGGAAGCAAGACGGGACCCGGATACGGCGATCAGTGCGGACGAGGACTCGATCCCCATGGAGGTTCCTCCCTTTGGGGCGGAACATGCGATCTATGAGTTCCCGAAAGGGAAGGCACCAAAAAGCGACAAGTCGGAAAAGGCAATGGCGGAGGCTGCCGGCATAGCATCGGCAAGCCACCTCATTGCCGGGACCGCGACGATCACGGCTGCGGTGGCGCGCATTCGACAAGGAGTGATGCCCCTCGAGCCCGACCCGGAACTCAGCCATGCGGCGAACTACTTGTACATGATGACGGGCCAGCGTCCCTCAGCGACCGAAGCAAAGATCATGGACATCGCGTTGATCCTGCACGCGGACCACGGGATGAATGCGAGCACCTTCGCATCCCTGGTTGTGGCCTCCACCCTGTCGGATATGTATATGTCGATCAGTTCCGGTGTGGCCGCCTTGAACGGCCCCCTGCACGGTGGAGCGAACGAAAGGGTGATCCAAACACTCGAAGAGATCGGTACGCCGCAGAATGTACAGACCTGGTATGAGCAGGCGAAGGCACAGGGAAAGAAGATTCCAGGCTTTGGACATCGGGTGTACAAACGTTATGACCCACGGGCTCGGGTGCTGGGGCCCATCGCAAAATACCTGACCGGCCAAAACAGCAGAGCCGAAAGGCTTCTCGAAACCGCCCAGGAACTCGAGAAGGTCGTGATCGGGGACCTGGGACCTGAAAAGGGGATTTACCCGAACGTGGACTTCTACTCCGGGCTGGTCTACTCGTGCCTTGGGATTCCCACGTATCTGTTCACACCTACCTTTGCCGTTGCACGCGTTGCGGGCTGGACGGCTCGGGTACTGGAATACATGAAGAACAACCGGATCTTCCGGCCCCGGGCCATCTATACGGGCAGGCTGAACAAGCAGTACGTGCCCCTGGATGAGAGGGGAGGGGGAAACTCGTAACGCTTTTCCGGCGAACTATGCCATCCGCCGAACGAATCGTGCTGAAGAAGTAGGCGATTTCCTACTGAAGGAAGGCGGAGCGGTTGCTTCCCAAAATAAAACTTCGCACCCCTTGCTCAGGAAACGTACCGGGAGAGAATTATGGAGCAGCTGAAGCAGTTCTGGCTCGTTGTGGTCGATGTCTGGGAAAAGGGCCTGTTCGGCATCGATCTGGGACGCATTGTCGTCGCCCTGTTCATTGTTTTTGGCTTTCTGCTGGTGCGCCGGTTGTTTGCCAAATTGCTAGCAGGACGACTCATGGCCATCGCCAAACGGACCCGCTTTCGGCTGGATGATGAAATCGTGGAGGCCGTCAAGGATCCGCTTGCCATGATCCCCGTCGTGCTAGGGGTCTTCCTCGCCGCCGAATACCTTTCACTGTCAGGTCCACTCGAAACGGTGGCAGACCGGCTCGTGCGCTCTCTCGTCGTGTATGTCATCTTCTGGATCCTGGTAAGGCTCGTTCGACCGTTGTCTTTTCTTCTCGAGCAGCTCGAAGAGATGTTTTCCGCGGCGATGGTGCACTGGCTCATCAAAAGCATCCGGGTTGCTCTTATCTTCATCGGCACGGCAACAATCCTCGAGATCTGGGGGATCAAGGTCGGCCCCATACTTGCCGGGCTGGGTCTGTTCGGTGTGGCCGTCGCACTGGGTGCGCAGGACCTGTTCAAGAATCTGATTTCGGGAATCCTGATCATTGCGGAGCGACGTTTCAGTCCCGGGGATTGGGTTTGCGTCGATGGTGTCGTGGAGGGAACGGTGGAGTCCATCGGGTTTCGTTCCACCCTGATACGGCGGTTCGACAAGGCACCGGTGTATGTACCGAATACGAAACTCTCGGACAATGCGGTGACGAATTTCTCCGCCATGACCCACCGGAGAATCTATTGGATGGTCGGCGTCGAATATCGAACCACTGTCGAACAGCTCCGCCGGATTCGGGACGGTATCGAGCAGTACATCTTGAATGAGGAGGAGTTCGCAAAGCCGCCCGAGGTTGCAACATTTGTCCGTATCGATCGATTCAGCGACTCATCGATCGACATCATGATCTACTGTTTCACCAAGA
>JAUWSZ010000592.1 GCA_030609865.1 bacterium
CGCGGCAAGCGTTCCCCAGGTGGGGTTCCAGATCACCACGAAGGTACTCGTTCCGAAACCGAATCGAATCAGCCCAGCTTCCGGACTGAAACGGCTCTTCTCGGCGAGTGGGTTTGTGGAGGCGTTGAAAAGCGTGGGGAAGGTCCTGTTGATCGGATGGATCGCCTTCACCACGCTTCGACCGGAAATTCCGTTGTTGCCGCTTCTGTGCAACCGACCCCTTGGGGGTGCGCTCTCCTATGCCGCGTCCGTTGCCTTCAAGCTGGCGATCAGGGTCTGGGTGTTGCTCGTCTTTCTGGCCTTTCTGGACTACTTGTTTCAGCGCTGGAACTTCGAGCGAGAACTTCGCATGACCAAACAGGAGGTCAAGGAAGAAGCGAAGGAGACGGAGGGAGACCCGCAGGTCAAGGCGCGGGTCCGTAGCGTCCAGCTGAACCTGGCCAGGCGGAGGATGATGCAGGAGGTGCCGAGCGCAGACGTGGTCATCACCAACCCGGATCACGTTGCCGTCGCCCTTCGGTACGATCGTCAGAAGGAAATGGCGCCGGTGGTGGTTGCCAAGGGTGCCGGCTCGATCTGTGAACGTATCAAGCAGGTTGCCCGGGAGCACAGCGTACCGGTCATCGAGAAGCCTCCGCTTGCAAGGTTGCTCTACCGGCAAGTGGAGCTCGGTCGGGAGATCCCGGTCGAGGTGTATCGTGTCGTGGCAGAGATCCTCTCGTACGTCTATGGACTCAAGGGAAACGTGACAGATGGCGCAGCAGACAACTAAGACATTTCTTCCCGCCCTGAACGAATGGCAAAAGGGTGCGCAACTCGCCCTTCCGTTGGGTATCATTGTTGTCCTCGGCATCATGATCCTTCCCGTGCCGCCGTTCTTGATGGATTTCTTCCTGACCATCAGCATCACCCTGGCGATCACGATTCTGCTGATCGGCCTCCTTGTCGACAAGCCTCTCGAGTTTTCCGTGTTTCCGGCGGTCCTCCTCGTGACCACGCTTTATCGTCTCTCCCTGAACATCGCCTCCACGCGGCTCATCTTGTTGCGTGGGGAACTGGGCCCGGACGCGGCAGGAAAGGTGATCGCATCCTTCGGCCAGTTCGTGGTGGGTGGGGACTATGTGGTGGGGCTCGTGGTTTTCGTGATTCTCGTGGTAATCAACTTCGTGGTCATCACGAAAGGGGCCGGTCGAATCGCGGAGGTGGCAGCCCGCTTCACGTTGGATGCCATGCCCGGCAAACAGATGAGCATCGATGCGGATCTGAATGCAGGCCTGATCGGGGAAGCAGAGGCACGGGAGAGACGGGAACGCATTTCCAGAGAGGCGGACTTCTACGGAGCCATGGACGGTGCGAGCAAGTTCGTCCGGGGAGATGCGATCGCAGGGATTATCATCACGGCTGTGAACATCCTGGGGGGTCTTGCCGTGGGCGTGCTCAAGAAGGGCATGCCCATTGGGGAAGCGGCGCAGACCTACACTCTTTTGACGGTAGGGGACGGCCTCGTCTCTCAGATCCCGGCCCTGCTCGTGTCCACGGCCGCCGGCATCGTGGTCAGTCGGGCGGCGACCGAAGGAGACTTTGCAAGCACGGTTCAGCGACAACTCTTCGGGAACCCGACCGTGCTGTACCTTGCAACCGTGATTCTGGTGGTCTTTGCCGTCATCCCCGGGTTGCCCCACGTTTCCTTCCTGCTCCTAAGTGGAATCACGGGATTCCTCGGATACCGCGCCTCCCGCTCGCGAGCGGAAGAGCTCCAGGAAGACCAGCCGGAGGCGGCGGAACCGGAAACGATGCTGCAGGTAGAACCGGTCTATCTCGTCGCTCTGGATCTGGGCTACCAGCTCGTATCCCTGGTAGACGAATCGCAGGGCGGGTCTCTGCTGGAGCGCATCCAGACCCTTCGCTGACAGATGGCGCGGGATCTAGGGTTCGTTGTCCCGCCGATTCACATCAAGGACAACCTCCAGATCGGGCCTTCCGAGTATCGTATCTACGTGAAAGAGACGGAAGTGGCCAAGGGAGAGATCCAGCCGGGTACCTGCATGGCCATCAACCCCGGGAGCGCACAGCCGGGTCTGGAAGGCGTTCCTGCTGAGGAGCCCGTTTTCGGCCTCGCCGCCACCTGCATCCCGGAGGAGGACAGGGAAAAAGCGCAGATGATGGGGTACACGGTCGTGGATGCGGTGACAGTGCTGGTGACGCACCTGTCCGAGGCCCTTCAACGGCATTCCCAGGAGCTGCTGACGAGGCAGGATGTGCACGGGTTGTTACAGGAGGTCGCAAAGGAGAACCCGAAGGTCGTCGAGGAACTCGTCCCCAACCCGTTGCCCCTGAGTGTCGTACACCGTGTCCTGCAGAACTTGCTCGAGGAGAGAGTCTCCATACGGGACCTGCTGACCATCCTCGAGACGCTGGGCGATCATGCGACGACAACAAGGGACCCAGAGATGCTTGCGGAGTATGTTCGTCATTCCCTGGCGAGACAAATCAGCCGGGAACACAAGAACGAGGACGGAACCCTGCCGGCGATCATCATGGCGCCGCAGTGGGAAGAGAAAATCTCCAAGACGCTCGTCTCGACCGATCAAGGCCGCTTTTCCGCCCTGGAACCGAACGAGGTGCAACGCCTTGTTCGGGACGTGAGCAAATCGATGGAGGAGGTCAGTCAGAGAGGGCAGGTGCCTGTTCTTATGACTACGCCGGAACTCAGCAGGCATGTCCGGAGGCTCCTGAGTCGCTTCCTGCCGAGCCTGTCGATTCTCTCGTATAACGAGATTTCTCCGGATACGCGCATCTTGGCCATTAACCGTTAGAGGGTAGGCGATGGTTGTTAAAAAACTGTATGGAAACACCATGAAGGAACTCCTCAAACAGGCGAAGGCGGAACTGGGCGAGGACGTGGTCATTCTTTCGCAGAAGACGCTCGCCGGGGGAAAGATCGAACTCACGGTCGCTGTGGACCCTCCTCGGGAAGGTCAGGCGTACGACGCAAACGGGCTGGAAAGCGAGATCTGCGAGATCAAACAGATGTTGCTCTCCCTGGTGGAAGAGCGAGAGGTCATGGGGCTCGGCAAGGCAGCCTTGTTCCTCTACCAGGAAC
>JAUWSZ010000249.1 GCA_030609865.1 bacterium
CGGTTCGTGGACGACAATTTCCGACTGGGCAGCGACGACCTGAATGCGGTCTCCCAGCGTTTCGTGGATGAAGGCCTTGACCTGCGCTGGATGAGTTTTTTTCGGGCCGGCACGCTGAAGAATGCCGACCTTCCCTTGCTTCGTAAGGCTGGTTGCATGGAGGTTCGACTCGGTCTCGAGTCAGCGGATGCCAACGTACTGCGCAACATGAACAAGCGGTCTGACCCGGATCTGTACGCAGAGGCGATTCGGATGCTTCTTGCTGCGGGCATCGACTGTGCGGTCTCGTTCATCTTCGGTTTTCCCGGAGAAACGGATGAGACGGCTCGGCAGACAATCGAATTCATCAAGAATGTGGAATTTCCCCAGGAAGAGGGTGTTCTCACATGGTCCCTTTTCCCTTTCATCTTGGCTCCTTTGAGTCCGATCTATGAGTCCGCCTCCAGGGAGAAGTACGGACTGACCGGCTACATGCGAAACTGGAAGCATGACACGATGGACTCAGAGCAGGCGAAAGGCTATGTGCTCGACGCCTTTCTTGAACTCGAGCACTCGGATACCATTTACAGTGGGGACAACATCGATATGCTCTTCGAGCTGGGCCCAAAGGGCCGGAAGGAATTCGTGAAGTGCCGGCACGACCTTGCCAAACGGGGGATGAAAGGCCAACTCGAAGGAGAGGAATTGCTAGCGTCATTCAGGAAGGTTCTCGACGGACGGCTATGAGGAAGCTGCAGATCTGAGCGCTTCTTCTGTTCTTCCCCGAAGTTTTCCTTCCAGAGGGTCCTTCACGGGTAAGTAGACCAAGAATCTGCTCCCCTTTCCCGGATTGCTCTCCACCTCGATCCTGCCGCCATGATCCTCGATGACCTTGTGGGATATGCTGAGTCCCAGGCCGGTCCCTTGTCCCACATCCTTGGTCGGGTAGAAGGGCTCGAAGATTCGGGGGAGAACGTCCTGAGGAATACCTTTCCCGGTGTCTTCGATGGTGACCAAGATGTCGTCCCCTTTCCGTTCCGTGCGCACCCAGACCTCTCCCCCGCCGTCGAGTGCCTGAAGGGCGTTGGTCAGGAGGTTCATGAAGACCTGGTTCAATTGTCCAAGGTTGCAGTGGATCTTGCCCTGGAACCGGTAGTCCCGATGGATGACGACCTTCTTTTCCTGATCTTCTGGAATCAGGCTTAGCGTGGAGTCGAGCCCCTGATGGACATCCTCCTCTTTTTTGCCCTCCACGTCCTTGCGGGAATACTGGCTAAGGCCGGCGATGATTTCTTCGCATCGTTTCAATCCATTGAGCGCACGCTGGGAGGCCCGCGCGAGCTTTCCACTCAACTCTTGCGGCGTGCTCTCCCCCTTCTGGAGGCGCTCGAGGGAGGTCCCCAGGGTTCGGATGCTGCTGATGGCCGCGTTCAGGGGGTTGTTCACCTCGTGAACCAGGCCCGCTGAAAGGAGCCCGACGGACGCCATCTTTTCCGAATGAATCAGCTGGCTCTGGGCCTCCTTGAGTTCGAGGAGTGCTTTCTCCAGCTGGCGATTGCGCTGATGCACCTCTTTCTCCAGCTTTCGGACCCGGATCAAATTCTTGACCCTTGCAAGGAGTTCCCTGGGATTGAACGGCTTGGTCAGGTAATCGTCCGCGCCTTGCTCGAATCCTTCGACCTTCATGGCCACTTCGCTCTTGGAACTCAACAGCAGGACCGGGATGTGCTGGAGGTCGGGATCGCCCTTGATCGAGGCGCAGAGCTCGTATCCGTTCCGGTTCGGCATCATGATATCCGAAACCACGATGTCCGGCAGGAGCTTTTGAACCTTATTCCAGCCGTCCTCCCCATCGATTGCCTCTCGGACGCGGAAGTCCTGGGTCAGGCAGTCGACGATGAATCCCCGCATGTCCGGGTTGTCTTCCACCACGAGGACGGTCGAGCGATCGGTTTCCGGGTCCTCCCTATCCTCTCCCGAACCCTCGTCCTGCGGTATCCCCTCGTCCCCGGAGACGTTCCCTCTCTCAACCTCCTCCACATAATCGGCCTGCCGGAAGATCGTGCTCGTCCACCCCTCCTCCTCCTTGCTCGCCGACTCGCTTGTCTCGGTGATTTCCTGTTCCGCCAGGGGAATCGTGAAAGAGAAGGCCGCACCCCCCGCGGGGCGGTTTGCCGCTTTTACGGTTCCACCGTGCAGTTCGGTGATCTCCTTGACCAGGGAGAGCCCGATTCCCGTGCCTCCGTGTTGGCGAGATCCAGAGTCGTCTGCCTGCACGAATCGATCGAAGAGCCTGTCCTGGGCTTCCTCAGGGATGCCCGGGCCTGTATCCTCGACCGAGACCCTCACATATTCCGGCTCCAGGGCCCAGCGGACGAATACCGATCCCCCTTTCGGGGTGAACTTCAGTGCGTTTCCTATCAGATTGATCAGAACCTTCTCGATCTTGTCCCGGTCGAAGCAGACCTCCGGAATGTCTGGACTCCCGCAGGCATCCAACGTGATGCCTCTCCGTTCACCGGTTGGCTTGAAGGAATCCACCACGTTCCGGATGAACTCGGGGAGGCCGTACTTGCCGTACGCGAGGGTCATCTTGCCCTCTTCGAGTTTTGAAAGGTCCAACAGGTTGTTGATCAACTTGAGCAAACGGAGGGCGTTCGTATGTACGTTGGTGAGGTATGTCTTCTGCTTCTCCTGAAGCGGCCCTATCTCCCCTTGCAGCATCGCCTCCACCGGGCTCAGGGTCAGGGCAAGGGGCGTGCGGAGCTCGTGACTAATGTTGTTGAAGAAGTTCATCTTCATCTTGTCCAGGGCCTGCAATTTCTCGTAGGAATCCTCCAGTCGCGACTTGCTCTCCTCGAGTTCCCGGGTGCGCTCATCGACCAGCTCCTCCAAGTGCTCCTTGTGGAGCGTCAGTTCCTGATGGGCGGCCCCCAAGGCCTTGTTGGATTCCTGGAGCTGCACGTATTTGTCCGAGATGTTGGTGAGGGAACTCTCCAAGGCTTCTTGTTGTTCTCGGTTGACCTCTTCATTCTTCAGAAGGCCCTTACGGAGGTCCAGGAAACGGCCCCCGAGCAAGCCGGAGAATGGAAGCAGGATCTGGATCGTCCAGAAACCTAGATCATGTTCAGGGGAATAACCTTTCGCGTAGATGAGGGCGAGAATTGCCCCCAGGGTCAGTCCTGCCGCAGGATACAAATAGGACCGCTTCGTCTGCCAGGTGAATTCATACGTACAAGCCTCGGCTCCGTTGACGTTGCAGCTCATTTCCCGGCATTTCGCCGGGGGAAGGCCCCAGATCGTCGGAACGGAAGTGAAGTTGCCGATCCGGTAATGGCAGATACACTTGTCTGTCTCGTAGTAACCCTCCTTGGGCCGGTATTCCAGGACCAATCGATTCTTGGTTAGGCTGAGGATCTTGTAGACGCCGACTCGATTGTAGGTATGCGCAAGGGCAAAAATGCCCTTGTAAACCCGAAAAGGATTCCCGACCGCCTTCATGGCAATCCATGCAGCCTTCCCCACCCCCTCCGGGCTGACCGTGTGTCTCCCTACCTCGAGACAAACATCGTCGTCTCCAGACAAATCCGCGATCTTCCTGAAGATCGAGTGGGCATACTCAAAGGAGATCCAGTTGTTGTGGTCTTCAAAATACGCTCGATCCATGTTGGTTTCGTGCAGGAAGGCATCCAGAACATCCCTCCCGAACCTCTCCTCGAGGTAGTTGAGGGGGGTCTTCATGGCGATGCCGGAGAGTTCGGGCTTCTTGTGCTCATCCGAAAGTGGCTTTGCTCGCTCGGACATTGCCTACACCGTTCCCTGCACCATGAAAAGAAGGTTGTAAAGAAGCGTGTCTTCGTCCAGAAGATCGGCCCTGAATCGTTCGGTCATCTGTTGCGCTTTTTCGGCAGATCCGAAGATGTTTTCCACTGTCTTTGCCAGGATCTCGATCTTCATTTCCCAGACCCTTAGGCTCAAAGGATCTGCCCTTCCCTCGATCAAGTAGTACGGCAAAATGTCGACGTGGAGGTTTTGCAATCCGACCTTGCGGAACATCGAGTAGAGCTTTCTCCCCACAAAGGCGTCGAAGCCGGTTTCTTCTATTGCGTGGACCAGTTGTCTGAGCACCTGCTCCCACTCTTCGTCCAACGGATACCTGTACAGATGGTTCCCATCTAGGTCGGCCACGGTTACCCTTCCACCGGGACGAACCAGCCGTTTCATCCCTGCCAGCGTATCCAGGCCGGCCCTCCCGGGGAGATACTGAAACAAGAACCGGGAGTAGACGAGGTCGAATCTCCGCTCCTGCAAATCAAGGGCGCTGACATCGGCCTGCATGTATTCTACATTGGTAACCCCTCGCTCCTCGGCGATCTCCCTTGCAACCGAGAGCCTCTCCTCGCTCAGGTCGATGCCGACAACCCGTCCCGGGGAGACCCTTTCGGCAAGGATCCGGGTGACGGCGCCCGTGCCACATCCCACATCCAGCACATCCATCCCGGGATGAAGGGGCACGAGTTTCAGTTCTTCGAGTATCTTCTCCCTCTTGGTCTTGAGTTCCAGACGTTCCGCCTCGAGCGGGTGCTCCATCAGATACGTCGTCATGGGGCCTTCCCCTCCATGTAAGGATCGACGGCTTGGGTCACTTTCTTTAAGACTATGCTAACACCTCGGCGCTCTTACATAAACTTCCACATAAAGAAATGGAGGTTAAGTGACGATAGGAAGAGGAGAGAAAACGCAGGAAAGCAATGGGAAGCCCTGTTGCCTGAGCCGGCGTGGGGTCGAGGTTGCCCAGCCCGGGGAGAATCAACATGGTCGACTCAACAGAGTTCCTGGACTACAGAAGATATCCCATTCTCTACGTCGATGACGAGGTGGAGAACTTGGAGGCGTTCCAGGACGAGTTTGAAGAGTACTTCACCATCCACACGGCTGCCACCGGCGCGGAGGGATTGCGCCTCCTTGCTCGAGAGCCGATCGCTCTCGTTCTGGCCGACCAGAGGATGCCCGTGATGAGTGGGGTGGAGGTGTTGGAGCAGGCGCAGAGAATCGACCCTCGCATCCTCCGTATCCTGATCACGGCCTATGCGGACATCGAAGTCGTGATCGACAGCATCAACAAGGGGAACGTCTACCGGTATTTCAAGAAGCCCTGGGAGCACGAGGACATCCGGACCGGGGTCATGCGGGGGATCGAGCATTACCACAGCACGAGGGA
>JAUWSZ010000420.1 GCA_030609865.1 bacterium
ATGATCGTCGTCGGGGACCCCCTCGACGCGACGGGGCATTACGGCACGGCCTGTGTGGGCGAACCGGACGAGAAGGCGGAAGAGAACGCAAAGAAGCTTGGCAAACGGGTGGCAAAACTGACGAGGATGCTTACCGCGTAGCAGGCGCCTCGCCTCCCCGCTCTTCCTGGATGAGCCGCTTGAGCAGGCGTGTTTCCGTGTCCCTCTCGACTTGATACCGCAGGAAGACCTCGTACTGGTCCTCTTCCAGAACGGTCTTCATCTTCTCCGCGGTCTCCTTGTTCAGGGCGATTCGCTTTTGCAGGTGTTTCTCGAGCCTTTCCGTAGGGGAGGCGTCCCCCTCCACGGCCGAAGCGGGTGAGATCTGCCCCATCTTCTCCCTTTGTTCCTTCAGGATCTCTCGCACCGGGGCCTCCTGCTCCTCGGTGAGCTTGAGCCGCCAGTCCAGTTCGAAGACCTGCCTGTCCAGGGCGGGGGTCCCTGCGAGCGCGTTCTTCTTCTCGGTGTACTCCTGGTATTTCTGGTATTGCTCGGGCGTGAGGATCGTCTGAAGTTCTTCCTGGCGGGTGGTCTCGGGTGCTTGCTCCTCCTCGGCAGGCCCTGACGAGGGGCCCGGTAAGCCGGGGGAGAAGGTTCGCTGCCTCTTCTTGAGTTCTTTCTCCACGGTCGCCAGCTGCTCGTCCGTGAGGTCGAGGACGTCTGCCAGCTCCCCTGCCTCCCGTGCGATCTGCGCCTGCATCAGGTCCTGCATGATCGGCTGGCTGAAGATCTTTGCGAACAGGTCCCTCAGGTTCTTGTGCGAGGGCTTCTTTACCGCGGCCTCCTCAGAAGGTGTTTCAACCGTCGGCAGGTTGGGAATCGGGATCGGGGGGGCTTCCCCCGACCCCCAGCGTTTCACCCCGGCCCTCGGAACTTCCCTGCGCCTCTCCCGGAGGTCGCGAAGCTTCTCCCTCTCGCGCTCGATCTCCGCGTAGCTGAGTCGGAGGACTGTCCCGTCGGAGGTAACCACCTCGAAGATGTCTGTCCTCTCCAATCTGGGGATGGTGGCCTGCCGGTCCAGGGCGACCAGACCGTAGGCAACACCCATGCCGAGGAGGAAGCTCAGAAACACCCAGAGAAATGTGCGTTGTTTCATGCCCGCGCCCCCATGAAAGGAAGGTGTTCTACTGCCGGTTCGAGTGTCGGATCATGGCCTGGAGCTTCTCCATGGCCTTTCCATCATCGATCGCCTGCCTGGCAAGCTCGATGCCCTTCTCGATCGTATCGGCAGACCCTGCCGCGTGCAGGGCCGCGCCGGCATTCAACAGGACGATGTCCCGCTTTCCATCCTTCTTGCCCTCGAAGAGTTCGAGGATGATGCGAGCGTTCTCTTCTGCGTTGCCTCCCAGGAGTTCGTCGATCGTGCTCACAGGGATCCCGAAATCCTCCGGGTGCACCGTGTACTGCCGGACTCGACCGTCCGCCCATTCAGCGACGTGGCTGCTTCCGGTCGTAGTGATCTCATCCATCCCGTCTTCCCCGTGCACGACCATGGCCCTGCGGCACCCGAGCTTGCCCAGGACTTCGGCCATGACCCCGGGCAGGTCTTTTCGGAAGACCCCGAGGATTTGAACCTCTGCGCCGGCCGGGTTGGTGAGCGGCCCCAGGATGTTGAAGATCGTGCGGATGCCGATCTCTCTTCGAGGCCCGATGGCGTGCTTCATCGTGCCGTGAAGGGCAGGGGCGAACAGGAATCCGATTCCGTCGTCATCGACGGAACGGGCCACCTCGTCCGGGGATAGGTCCAGGTTGATCCCGAGGGCCTCGCAGACATCCGCACTGCCGGATGAGCTGGAAACGGAGCGATTGCCGTGCTTGGCCACGCGGACCCCTGCGCCGGCGACCACGAAGGCGGTCGCCGGGGAGTTGTTGAAGGTGTGGAGCTGGTCCCCGCCGGTTCCGCAAGTGTCGACCAGGACGGGTGCGTCCGGCCCCCTTTCCACCTCGATCGGGACCGCCTTGTCCCGCATGACCCGGGCCGCGGCGGTGATTTCCTCGACGGTCTCCCCCTTCAGCCGGAGGGCGGTGATCAGGGAGGCGATCTGGGCAGGGGTCGCCTGACCGGAGGTGATCTCCTCCATGGTGAGCGTCATCTCCTCCATGGTGAGATGCTGACCTTCGACTACGCGTGCAATGGCTTGCCGGATCATGGAAGGCATGTCAGGCCGTGTTGGGAGTTGCCCCGGTGAAAGGGTTTCGATACTATGGGATGACTTTCGTCCGGATGACCTATAATTGAATGGATAGCAGGTAAAAATCAAGGGAGAGATGGGGATGGACAATCTCAAGGTGGGGATTGCAGGCGCAGCAGGCTACACGGGCTGTGAGCTGATCAGGCTCCTCGCGATGCATCCCCAGGCGGAAATAAGCTGGCTGATGACCGGAAAGACCAACGAGGGAAAACGCCTCCACGAGGTCTTTCCTCACCTGCGCGGGGTCCCGGAAAGGGTCTTCCAGCCCCTGGAGCCGGCATCCGCCGAAGGAGCCGACCTGGTCTTCATGGCCACGCCGCATGGTGTGGCCGTCTCGATCGTCCCGGAATTCCTCGAGGCAGGGTGCCGGGTCATCGACGTGAGCGCAGACTTCCGCCTGAAGGACCCGAAGACCTACGAGGACTGGTCCAAGCAGAAGCACACGGCGCCGGATCTTCTCGAGGAGGCGGTCTACGGCCTGACCGAACTCAACCGGTCCCGCCTGCCCGGCGCCCGGATCGTGGCCAACCCGGGGTGTTACCCCACCGTCTCGATCCTTGCCCTGGCGCCGGTCCTCCAGGAAGGGCTCGTGCACCTCGATTCGATCGTGATCGACGCCAAGTCGGGCGTCTCCGGGGCCGGCCGGTCCCTGAACCTGCGCACCCACTTCTCCGAGGTGACCGAGGATCTCCAGGCATACAGCCCTGCCCGGCACCGCCACATCCCCGAGATCGAGCAGGAGGTCTCCCTCCTGGCCGGCCGGAATACCTCGGTCGCCTTCGTGCCTCACCTGATTCCGATGATCCGCGGCATGCTCGCCACGGTCTACTGCAAGCCCACCCGGGAAGTGGACACGAACGAGCTCACGGATATCTACAAGGCCTTCTACGACCAGGAGCCCTTCATCGACGTCCTCACCGAAGGTGAGCTTCCCCGCACCAAGAACGTGTGGGGCACGAACCGGTGCGAGATCGCGGCCCGGTACGATCCCCGCTCCTCAACGATCCTGATCGTCTCGGTGATCGACAACCTGGTGAAGGGGGCGTCCGGCCAGGCCGTCCAGAACATGAACGTAGTCTTCGAACTCCCCGAGCCCTCCGGCCTGGAATCCCTCGCCCTTTATCCCTGAGCCCACGCACGGAGAAGTCCCCCGAATCTCCGAAAAAGGGTTCGTACTGCTTTTGCCGCTGACGGAATGACCCGGGCCAACATCCTGCCCGCCGCCAGCAGCATGACGCACAGGAAGAGGAGTTGCACCAGCCTTGCCAGCATTCCGGCGGAATTCCCTTGCGACCATTCAAATAGACCGTCCTGTACGAGCCTCCTGACCTCAGATGGAAAGGTCTGGATGCGGGGAGGCAGGACCCGACACAAGAAGACGAGAACGAGGCCGCCGAAGAGGTAGCTCCCGATCGCGTAAAGTGCGAGTCCGAAGCGCGCGCCGGGACGAATTCTCAGAAGCGGGGTCTCTTGCAGCGAGGATCGGCCCAGCAGGCGGTACCACAGGGTCTTCATCAGGAGCTGGGAGCGGGCGCGAAGATTCGGGACACCGAGCAAATCAGAACAGAGCCAGTATCCGTCGAAACGCAGGAAAGGATTCAAAGAAAAGAGAATCATCGCGTCGAGTTCGAGGAAGAGAAGCAGCCAGACCGGCTCCCGGGTAAGGTGGAACAGGAGGGACACCGGAATGGTCACGAGCAGCTGAAAATACATGCCTGCAAGATCCACGACGACCCTTGCTTTACGCTCCAGGCGCCATGCAGGGGACACATTGGCGTAGAATACGGGAAATACGAGATAGAGACCCAAGCGTATC
>JAUWSZ010000011.1 GCA_030609865.1 bacterium
ATGGCAGTAAGGTCGTTCTCCATGTGGACGGAGAGACAAACGTGTCAGGGCAGGCCTCCTTCGGCGCCTTCCACATTCCTCTGAAGAGTATCGCCGGCATCTCTTTCGAGCAACCATAGAAGCTGCAACAACAGTGTACAGAACAGTGCAACGAACAAAGTAGGGCAATGGACCAGAGAAAGGGGAAAAATCATGACTAAGAAGAAAGAAAACAAGTATCCGCACCTCTTGAGCCCTATCAAGATCGGACCCATTGAGCTCAAGAACCGAATTGCGCTGGCGCCGATGAACGAGACCATGTCCGGCGTGGATGGGGAGGCAACCGAGCAGATGCTTTCGTATTTCGCTGCCCGGGCCAAGGGTGGCGCAGGCCTGGTCAGCACCGGGGCTATCATGGGAACCCGCCTCGCCTCGGAGTTTGTCTGGGGGCGCAACTTGTACTGCTTTCACCAGGGACATCTCCAGGGGTTGGGCATGCTTACGGACCGCATTCACTATTTCGGTGCCACCGCTGCGGCCCAGATGACGATCGGCTTCGGGCGCCAGGGCCATTCCTACGACCATGACAAACTCGCTCCCGCACCCACGGGCGGACTCCCCTATGAGATCGCAGGAGAGAAGGCGCCGAGACACATCGAGGATATCTACAACGTGAGCGAGTATTCACGGTCATTCATGATAGGGCAGATGTGCCGGGAGATGTCGATCGCCGAGATTCACAGCCAGCAGAAGGAGTTTGCCGCAGGCTGTCAACTGGCCGTGATTGCCGGGTTCGAGGTGATCGAGATACACGCCCCTCACGGCTACCTGGAGCATCAGTTCCTCTCCCCCCTGAGCAACAAACGAACGGACATGTACGGCGGCGAGTGGAGAAACCGGAAACGGTTCCTGAACGAAGTGGCCGAGCAAATCCGGTACGCCTGCCCCGGGGTGGCCCTGGGTGTGCGCATCAGCGGGGAAGAGCACATGGAAGGCGGGCTCACCGAAGAGGAGATGATCGATGTGGCCAGGGACCTGGAAGCCAGGGGCATCGACTACCTGAGTCTCTCGGACGGAGCCGGTTACGAGGAGGGGGGACATCTGATCACCGACATGGACAGGGCCAAGCACCTGCCCGAGCACGGGGCGGCCTTCAAGAAGGCGCTGAAGGTGCCGGTAACCGTCGCCTCACAGCACGACCCGGTCAAGGCGGAGAAGAACATCGCGGACGGGAAATACGATATCAATGCGCTGGGCCGGCAGCTCTTCTCAGACCCTGAGTATCCGAATAAGGTGATGGAGGGCAGGGAAAAAGAGATCGTTCGGTGCAAGCGATGCAATACCTGTTTGCTTCGATGCCTGGCCGGTCTGGTACCTGCCTGCCCGGAGAACCCGTGGCTGGGACGGGAGTACGTGATGGACGAGTACAACATCGGGGCCTGGCAGCCCCACGAATCACTCCTGCCCGAAGGATTGGTCAGGGTCGGCATGCCCGCGCTGGACCGGCCATGGTGGAAGCGAGAGATTGAGGTGATGGAGAAGTCCTGGAGGCCTCTGCAGGGCCGCACAAAGCGATAGGAAGAGCGTGCTTTGAATGCGTTGTGATGTGTGAGAAGGAGGGTTGTGATGAGCAAAGGAGAGTTTGCAGTGATTGGCACGGGCGAGGTCCCGTGCGGGAACTACCCGGAGCGTACGGAGTTCGAGATCGCCTACACCGTGTCCAGGATGGCGATCCGGAACGCGGGGATCGACAAAGAGCAGATCGGGGCCGTGCTGGGCGCGGCCCACATCATGGGGAGCGAGTACAACACGGAGGTCGTCTTCGGAAGGCTGCCCGAGGCGATCGGTCTCCGGAACTGCCAGGTCACCGGACAAACGGTGTCCGGAGGGGCTTCCAGCCATTCCATCCGCAGGACAGCGGAAGGCATCCTCCGGGCGGGTGAGGCTGACTATGTGCTCATCGTTCATGCCCAGCGATTCTCCCAGTTCGCCGTGAACGAGCAGGCCCAATATTTCGCCATTGCCGGGTCGGACCTGGAATTCGAGGTTCCCTACGGGATGACCTACAACGCACTGGCGGCGATGGTCACCCAGGGATATATGACCCAGACAGGCACGACCATGGAACAGGTCGCTTCGGTGGTGGTGGCATGCAACCGATGGGCAAGACTCCAGGAGAACGCCATGTTCCGGAACAAAGAACTTACCCTCGAGAAGGTCCTGGGGGGCCGGATGGTGGCGTACCCGCTCACGGCATACATGTGCAACGTCCTGGCGGATGGCGGCTCTGCCTATGTGATGACGACCGCGGAGAACGCAAAGAAGGTGTGTGACAAGCCGGTGTACATCCTCGGGGAGGGCTCGGACTACTCCCATCGTTCGATCACCAAGGCCAAGGCTAGGAATCTCTCGGATATGGGAACATATCTCGCTCCCATAGCGCAGAAGGCGTACGACGAGGCAGGCCTCGGGCCGTCGGACATGGATATATACGAGGTGTACGGGTCTTATCCGGGCGTAAACCTGATCGTCATGGATGCGCTCGGCATCTGCGAACCGGGCCGTTCCGGGGCGTTGGTCGAGTCAGGAGAGACGAGTCCGGGCGGGAAGTACCCTTGTTCTACGAACGGGGAGTCTCTGGGCATGGGCCACACAGGGACCGGCTGCGGGTTTGCCATCTTCGTGGAGGGCGTGCGCCAGCTCCAGGGCAAGGCGGGTAAGGCTCAGGTGCCCAATGCCCGGTTCCTGATCGACAACTGCGGGGGCGGAGCCTTTATGGATTGTCATTTCACGGTCATGGGCAATGAAATCCCTTGAGGCGGCTGAGCCGCCAGGAAAAAGGCGAAAGGGCAAAGGCGAAAGAAAATGAGCTTTCCCGCTCGCGGTCTGGATGAAGGAGAAAGATGATGAATATCGAAGAAATAAAGGAACTTCTCGGCTTGACGGATGAAGATTTGAAGAAGCCCTTGCCGAAGCCCACGAAATGGTCCCAGCCTTACTGGGACGCGGCAAAGAAACACAAGCTTGTGTTCAAGAAGTGCACGAAATGCGGCCACATCGACCATCCGCCCTATCTCTACTGTACCGAGTGTCACGAGGATGACCACGAGTGGATCGAGTCCTCGGGCAAGGGGATTCTGAATGCCTACGCGGTGAACCATTTCGGGGTACCGTTCCCGTTTTGGCAGGACCTGCCGTACGTGACGGCGATGGTGGATGTGGAGGAAGGCCCGCGGATGATCACGAACATCGTAGAGTGTGAGCCGGAACGACTCAAGAACGGGATGGAGCTTGAAGTGGTCTTCCAGGAAAGAACACCCGAGTTTACGCTTCCGCAGTTCCGGCCCGTGAAGAAGTAAGAGAAAGGTATTAGCCGTTAGCAATTAGGTATTAGCTCCCCGCCAATCCCTCCCGAAAGAACGCCAACCGAGGGGAGCGGGGTGGGCTAATACCTAACACCTAATACCTAAAAGCTTGTGAGACAAAGGGAGAAAAAGATGGATTTCAGCCTGACAGACGAGCAGCGGATGATGCGGGACGCGATGGAGAAGTTCTGCAAGAATGAGCTGAACAAGGAGTACGTCAAATGGATGGACGAGAACGTGGACTTCCCCCCGGAAGAGCTGTGGAACAAGTTCATTGACATGGGCATGTTCAGGGGAAACATCCCGGTCGAATATGGGGGGGATGGTCTGGGCCACGTGGATCTTATGGTCTCCTTCGAGCCGGTCTGCAAGGCCTCCATGTCCGTCGCCCTGGCCGTGGGCACAACAACCGGGTTCGGGACGCGGTTCATCGCGGACATGGGCAACGAAGAACAGAAGAAGGAGTATCTGCCCCAACTGGCCGATGGCAAGCTCAAGATGTGCATGGCCCTGACAGAGCCGGGGGGAGGAACAGACATCCTGGGAGCCTTGAAGACCTTCGCTCAGGACAAGGGGGACCGATGGGTGATCAACGGGCAGAAAATGTTCATCACTGGGGCTCACGTGTCGGACTACTTGATCACCATCTGCAAAACCGAAAAGGATGCCAAGCCGAGCCGTTCATTGAGCGTGTTTCTGGTACCCGGCAATGCAAAGGGAATCACGATCAACAAGGTACAGAAGATAAGTTGCCATCACTGCGACTCTGTGGAGGTCGTCTTTGAAGACGTGGAGATTCCCAAGGAGAACCTCCTGGGCACCCGCGGAAACGGATGGTACGAGAGCCTCTCCGTGCTCAACCCGGAGAGAATTGGGGTTGCCATGATGGGCGTAGGGCTGATCGCAGCGGCGTACGAAGACGCCTTCCAGTATGTGCAGGAGAGGGAAGCCTTTGGAGGCCCGATTGGACGGTTTCAGATCCTCCAGCACTACCTGGCGGACATGTACATCAATCTGGAGAATTCGAGGAACCTGACCTACAAAGCGGCATGGCTCTGCGACCAGGGGCTGCCCTACCACATGGAGGCCACCATGGCCAAGCTCGTCGCCGCCGACGGGGCCTTGCACGCTACCACACACGGGGCGGAGATCCTCGGTGGATACGGCATTTGCAACGAATATTCGATGCAAAGATACCTCCGGGATTCCCTACAGATTCAATTCTCGCCTATCTCGAACGAGATGAGCCGGAACATGCTGATGCAGTTCCAGGGCCTGCCGAAATCCTGGTCCTAGCGTCATGCCTGCGCATGCGGGAATCCAGACCTTGCACTGTGGCACGACAATCAAAAGAAGCGAGGAGTCAGAAGATGACCACAGCATTCGAGAAGGACGACTATTTCAAGATCGATCCGGAGCCCCATCTCATCGGAGACCTGGAGCATATCAACCACTTCCCGGGGGTGCAGATGTGGTGGAAGGCCATTGACATGATCAAGCGGCCTCTGATGTTCGGGACCCCGCCCGATGCGATGGTTGGTATGGAGGCCTGGGAGATGGAGAAGAGCGGGGACCCGAACGACCTCCTTCGTGCCATGGACAAGTACGGGGTGGACATCGCCTGTCTCCTTCCTGAATCGATGATGGACACGACCGGGTTCACGAGCCGATGGGTGTCCAATGGAGAAATGGCAAAGGTGGTGGAATCCAACCCGGATCGGTTCATGCTGCAGCCGAACGTTTCTCCGGTTAAGCACAAGGGAGTGGACAACACGATATGGGAAATGGAGTACTGGGTGAAGGAGAGAGGGGCCAAGATCTTCAAGTTCTATCCGCCCGAGGACACCTATATCAATGACCCGGACATCTGGCCCTTCTACGAGAAGGCCCAGGAGCTGGAAATCGTCCTCGATATCCATACCGGGTTCTGCTGGGTTCCTCCCGGAAAGAGCAAGTATGCCCTGCCGATCCTGCTGGACGATGTGGCCAGGGATTTCCCGGATCTGAAGATAAATGCCTTCCACATGGGCTACCCCTACTGTGACGACCTCAACATGATCGCCATGGGCCATCCCAATGTGTACGTATGCTTGAGTCTGCTCGTTCCCTGGGCCGCCAGCGCGCCACGCAAGTTCGCCAAGATCATCGGAGAGGCATTGAGGTGGGTCGGCCCGGACAAGATCATATGGGGCACGGATTACGCCGGATTCGGCGCTCAGGTGGGGGCGGCCGTGAAGGGGATGAGGCAGTTCCAGATCCCGGAAGACATGCAGGAGGCGTACGGGTTTCCTGCCATCACGGACGAAGACAGGCGGAAGATCTTCGGAGAGAACCTGGCCAAGCTCCTGGGCGTGAACACGAAGAAGAGGAGAATCGGCGGTTCCCAGAAGACCCGCAAAGGGGGCCGAAAACCCAAATAGCGGGGGTCAGAATCTCTTTGACGCAGGAGGGTCCGCCTTGTTCTTCTTCTCGCGCATCCTCTTCGCCTGGACGGCCACATTCTCGAGAAGCCTGAGCTGGCCGGCAGAGAGCCAGGGGCCTTCACAATCGATGGCCACGTAGGGCATGTCACTCGCATTGGCCAACGGCCGGATGACTGCCTGCGCATTCATGGCCGGCTGACAGTTGAAAGAACCAAGATTGACCAACCCGTCATAAAGACCGCTCTTCACGGAACAGACGAATCTGCCCGTGGTTACCGTCGTTTCCGTGAATCCCAGGAAGGAGGCATATTTGTGCCCCTCCTCGGCGATGTCCAGAAAGGGAATCGGTTCGTCGAACATCAGGCCTGACGCTTCCATGATGCTCTTGAATCGCTTTTCAACCGATGTGACGAGGGTCACGCTGAATCTCGACTGCCGAAACTTGAGGGCCTCTTCCCTGTTGGTCTTCGGAGGTCTGTGAGCAAATTGCTCCTTTGGAGTGATCAGACCGTGCCGGAAGCCGTACCGGACGACCGTTTCCGCTGCGAGCCAGCACAGGCTTTCCGAATAGGGGACGAGTTTCGGGATAATGCCCTGCTCGAGGACCTAGTCGGTGACCGGGTCATGAACGCACAACAGATTCAAACCTCCGATAATGAGCACCTTGGGTGTTTCCACAGGCGTTGCCCTGAGCGAGATGCCCGACATCTCCTCGGCCCACTCCGCTAGGCCCGGGTCAATGCCCTTGTCCCCCTCTTCACCAAAGCGCCCTAAGAAACGTTCAAAGGCAGCATCGAAGGCCTTTAGGGCCATTTCCTTGTCTTGCGCAAGGCACACGAGCGTGTTCCTGGCTTCGTCGAAGAAGTCCCCCAGGAAGAGACACCCGCTCACAAGAAGGTTGTACTCGTTTCCAAGCCCCAGGTAGTTGTTCTGAGCGTAGGGCCAGACCCCACAGATCACATTCCCCAGGTCGAGCCTCTTGCCGAAGGTCTCCCACACCAGGGGCCAAGCGCCGTTCTGGCACGGTCCTTCCTGGTCGAGGGTGAAATAGATCGTGATTTCATCGTCCTTGCGGCGGGTGTGCATGTCCTCCAGGGTAGCGCCTGCCGTGGCGGTCATGGGCACGCATTCCCTTCCGGAGCACAACTTTCTGGCATGCTGCATCGTCTCCGGACGGGTCCTGCCGACGCTCCTGAATCGCGGACCCCGGCTCTTGTACACCTTCTCGATCATCCGCAACGCATGGGGGCTGTGGGGTGTTGTCCAGACATGCACGACCCGCGGGTCGTCGTATTCCACCCGCTCACCCTTACAGTCCACGATGAAATCCAGATCCCGAGAGAGTCGTGCCTGCCTTCCTCCTTGAGGGCGAACCGCTTCCTGTTCAACATGCAGGGAAGGTTCCTTGCTCGGTGCCTTCCCGGTCCGTCGATGCCGCTCCTCGATGATGTCGAGGAAGGCCCCAAGCCGGGTCTCGAAGCCTGCATGTGCGGTATGGGAATCGATTTCCAGGTAGCAGAAGGTCTGGCCGGCAAGCTGGTGGCGAAAGAAGTGATACATACTGCTGTCAGGGCCACAGGAAAAACACGAAACGAGGCACAAATAGAGATTGGGGGTCTGTCGAACGTGGGCGACCGCGTTGCTGATCTGCTGCGTGAAGTGCCACACATCCCTCGGAGGCGATGCCTCGTTCAGCTGCGGAAGCATGTCAGCCGGCACGACATGGTATCCCCTGCTCGCGATCTTTCGGGGCAGAGAGAGATTCACCTCGGAGGAACAAATCGTGTAGGGCCTACCCGCGAGGATGACCGTAGGTTGTTCTCCGAGTGTTTCCAGGGCCTCCTTCGTCCGTTCGAGGCACTCCTGTCTGAACAGGTCATGATGGGCCAAGGCCTTTTCCGCAGCCCTGCGAGCCGCCTCTTCGTGCAGGCCGAGTCTCGGGCCCAACCTCCCGATTTCCTTTATCGTGGTTTCCCGCAGGGACTCGGAAAGGCCCATATGCGGGGAGAGAATGCGGCCGGTCGGGTCTGTGAAGGCTGCCCGGATGATGTCCGGAATCTGGGTCGTGGAGGGGCACGTGTAGCTGTGAAGGCCGCCATTCGCATCATCCATCTCGATCACGTGGGGCAGGAGGACATAATCCACTTCGCGCTCAAAGAGGTCATATACGGCTCCGTGCATGATCTCGCAGGGGTAGCAAATGGCAGCGGTCGTTTTCGTGTTGCCGGCCTTTGAAGGCCGTGAAAGAACCACCTCGTAGCCCAGCTCTTGGATGAGTCTGGTATAGAACGGGAAGAGAGAGAACGTGGTCAGGGCCATTGGAAGACCAATCCTGCCGCGGGCGCTGTCCACAGGTTGAGGGCCGTATTCCTCGAACATCATCTTGTTTCGCTCCGCCACGAGATCCCGGCCGTCCTGTCCGGTTTGTCCATGATGCCTCAGGATCTCGTGCTTGGAGCAGAGGCCTCCAAAGGGATAGGTCTTGCCACGGATGGCGATCCTCTGAATCTCACAGTTGTTCTCGCAGGATTTGCACCGGAACGTATCCTTTGCATCCATCTCGCCCTGCACCAGGGCCTCGAGTTCGAAAGGCTGTTCGGTCAGTTCCTGCTCCCGCAGCCTGTCGAGAAGCATGTGGGCAACCCCGACACAGCCCATCAGCTCAGGGTGGGGCGGGACAACGACCTTTCTCTGCGTCCGTGCGGCCATGGCCAGGGCAATGGCCCGGTTCAGGGCCACGCCGCCGAGGAACAAAAGGTTCTGCCCCACGTGCCGGCCACCGACGATGCGGGAAATGTAGTTGTCCGCAATCGAATAGACCAGCCCGGCAATCACGTCTTCCCGCGGAACACCTTGTTGAAGGGCATTCCTCAAGTCCGTGTTGATGAAGGCAGCACATCGTTCGCCGAAGGCGATGGGTTGAAGGCTCCCTTCTGCAATGCCGCTGATGCCCTCCATGGGCACGCCCATGTCCACGGATGCGGACTCCTCGATGAAGCTGCCCGTACCGGCGGAGCAACCCTCGTTCATCGCGTAGTCGACCGGGACGCCCTCGAGGAAGGAGATGTATTTCGAGTCCTGGCCGCCGATCTCGAAAACCGTGTCCACGTCCGAGACCTCGTGGGCCGCGGCCCGGGCGTGTGTCAGGATCTCATTGAAGCTCCGGCAGTTGTCGAGATAGACGGACACCAATTCCCTACCCGAGCCGGTCACCCCGGCCTGGACGATTCGGATCGAGGCATTGCCGACCTGTTCAATCAGTTGCTCGAGGCATTCCTTCGTTGCCCGAACCGGGTTTCCGAGGGTCCGCAGGTAGCAGCTCGCACCGATGGAACCGTCATCCACGTCAAAGAGCACGGATTTGGTCGTGGTCGATCCGGCATCGATCCCGAGGATGTACGTTCCACCGTCTTGAACCTTGTGCCGGGTCCCGGACACGACCCTGTAATCGAGGAGGTGTTCTGCCTCGTTGAGGGGCCTCAGTGTCGAAAACCCGGGCTTCGAAGTCCGGAACCATCTCGCGGGGGAGGGGTGAGGTTGTGTTTCGGGCAGCCGAGCGGCATGGAGACTGGCCCCAAAGGCCTCCAGATACGAACTCTCGGGGAGTATGATCACCTCTGAGTGTTCGAGGAATCCCCTGAAGTGCTCGACGAAAAGCTCGTTCCGGGAGACCCCGCCGCAAAGCACGATCGAGGCCGTGGGCCACTGGGCGAGTTGGACGAGCTCACTGACCTTCTTTGCCAGGTCGTTCACGAGGGACTTCGCGATATCGCCTGGACGACACTCGCCCTTGTTTAGCTTGTGGGTTGCATCCGACTTGCAGTGCACCGAGCATCTAGTGGCCATCTGTACGAGCCTGCCTGTCCGGGCTTCTGCAAGGCCCTCCTCGAGAGACAGGCCCATCCGTTGAAACTGCTGGACGATGAACTCCCCTGTGCCGGCGGCGCACTTGGACGTGGAGATCACATTCCGTATCGTTCCGTCTTTCATCGGATAGACGCTGAACGTTTCGCCGCCGAGGGACAGGAGGATGTCGGGCTTCAGATCATGAAAGGAGAGGGCCTGTTCCATGCATTCCGTCTCGGAACGATAGGGCAGGTCCATGAGCAGCCTGGCAGCCTGGCCGGTCACGACCACCCGCGACCCCCGGATCGCCCCATGTCGGCCGAGGATCTCCAGAATCCTTTCCTCAGCCCTGCCTTCATGGCGCTCGATTTCCACAAGGGTGCGACCCTCTGCGGTGCGGCGAACCCATTTCACGGAAACGGCACCGATCTCCAGCCCTTCGAAGTGTTCGGACCCATTCCTGTATGTTTTGGCCTTCTCTCGGTCCAACTGGAAATCCTCCTGACCTAGCCGTCCGGTCCATGATCAAGAAACACAAAAAAAAGTGTATCGAGATTTATCGACGATTTGCAAGTTCCTTACGTAGGCGCCGAACCGATTGACATCACAGGCAGACTGCTCAAGAATAGCTACCGGAAGACAGAAAAGGCAAGGGGAAGGATGAAACACGCAATCTTGTTTGAGCCGATCCGGATAGGAAGAGATAGAACAACTCATCCACGATTTTCTGCGTGCCTGCCGCAAAGCCGTTTTCGCAGGATTCGATGGGATCGAGATTCACTCACCCCATGGTTATCTTGTCCACGATTTCCTCTCACCGAGGTACAACAAACGATCAGATGCTTATGGAGGGAGCCTCGAGAACCGTATGCGGTTCCTCCTCAGGCTCATCCGGGGTGCAAAGGAGACGTTACCTGAAGACATCGCTCTGGGGGCACGCTTGTCTATAGACGAGCACAACGAGGACGGTATCCACTTCGATGAGATGAAGAAAGTGGCCTGTGCAGGAGTTGAGGCGGGCCTGGACTACCTTCACCTGTCCGACGGATGCTACGAACAGGCGAAACATTTCCTGCCTGATGAAGACGGCACGATGCTGCCCGGGGCAAGCGAGTTCAAGCGCAGGGTGAGTGTTCCGGTCATCACGCCCTGCTTGCATCATCCGGACAATGCGGCCAATGCGATTATCGAAGGCAAAACAGACCTCGTATCCTCCTCGCGCGCCTTCATTGCAGACCCGGAGTGGGCGAACAAGGTCCGGCAAGACAAGCCCGAGGCGATCCGAAAGTGCGTCAGATGCAATCGGTGTATCTTCGAACTCTTCTCGGGCCGGCCCATACGATGTACGGTCAACAGGGAAGTGGGGCGGGAAAGATTCCATCTGCAAGAGCTGCTCGAGCCGGAACCTGCACGCAAGAGAAAGCGCGGACTAGAATAAACCTTCCAGAACGAAGGCATCAGTGGTCTGGTTCGTATAGTCACTGAAGACATATAGCAGCTATGTTGTGAGTTTAGCTATGTTGTGAGTTTAGGCACACGAGGAGATAGAGGATACCCCGCATACCCCGCCTTTCGTAAGAGCCTGCTTACCCCGCCAGTTCTCTTTCAAAGATACCCCGCATACCGGGGGGGGGCCAGACGATTATCCAATCTGCTGCTCAGTGTAAATGGCTCGGTTCCTTGTATAATTGCCTGTACGGTCCAAAGGAGGAGGCCTGGGTGAAGCGGGGGCAGCCAGAGGAGGGTGGATAGAGAAACAAAAAGCGGAAAGGCCGCCGTAGCATGCCAGCGAAAACGACCTTTCCGCCCCCAATGAAGGAGGTCTCTATGATATCTGAGATGGAGAGAAGAATAAAGGAGCACAGCAAGAACATTTTGTTTTCCACAGAAAACATGCCCGAAGGGCCCTGTGAAAAATGCTCAAAGAGGCCAGAGCTTTTTAGTCTGCACGAACGACGATCTCGTTGTTTCCGATTTATCGTGGATAGTCTTGTCCAGACCTTGGTGTCGTATTTGCTCCGCTGGAAATGTCCGTTATGCGAAGGGACGTTCACGGTTTATCCCTCCTTTGCCCTGCCGTACAAGCGTTATGTCAGAGATGACATCGAGCGATTAAGCAGGAAGTATCTAGAAGAGGCAGAGCAGACGTACAGGAAGGTTCTGATTGAGGGCAAAGCGCAGATTGGGTATCCGATGCGGGAAGGAGAAAGAAAGGAACGATACCTTGATCCCAGCACAATCTGGCGCTGGGTTGGCTTCTGGGGGGCCATGGAAAAGGCGAAGAGTAGAGCCGTGGAGTTCATCAAGCAAAAAGCCCCGGATTGGCCAATCTTGGGCAAGCCGTTGCCCATTGCGCCCCATAGGTACCGAAGTGAGCAGCGGAAACGAATAATTCAGAGGGCCCAAACCCTCTTGCGTGCAGACCCGGGGTTGAAAGACATCTACGGCTACTCAAATTTCCCACGCTTTGCAACTCCTTTTCGCTGGTGTTGATGTAGGATCACCACCATGGAAGATTTCATGGTGGTGGTGATGAGAGCAAACGACCAAATCTCCTCCCTTTTTACCCTTCTCGGTTACCTCCGATCCTGTTTGATCAGTCGATCCGTGGATAGGTGCGCCGTTATCTCGAGCACGGAAGAATGAAGAAAAGACGAGTTACCAAACAAGAGCTGTTCATCCTGCGAAATCATGTCGATATCAACAAAGTGATCGAAACCCATCTCATGATCCCGTCTACATGCAGGGAAGGATATCTCCGCTTCCAATGCCCCCTGTGTTCAGCGTTCCATACGGCCACAAACCCGAAGACCAACCTGGCTCGATGTTTTCGATGTAACAAGAACTTCAACTCTATCGACATGGTGATGCTCGTAAACAGGACAAATTTCCTGGAGACCGTAGCGTTTTTGCAGGGACTGCTCCGCACGGAACGAAACTGTGGGCAGAGAGAAGCGATGCCGTAAGGAAGGCAAGTAAGAACGGCTTGCCCAACCGTACCGGGGGATACGGGATGGTAACCAACAGGCGGATGAGGCTCGAGAATACCATGCAGGAGTGGCTCGAGGCGATAGAAAACACGCAAACAAGGATGCACTACGAGCGGGTTTTGGCCGATTTTCTTCGATTCGTAAAAACGAGGAAGATCGCCTGGGAGGATATCTTTACGATTGAAACACTCAGGGATTTCCAAAGAGAAACCACGCTGACCAAGACCACAGGCGCGATCCGAGGGCTTTCCTTCCATCTTTACAGCCAGAACAAAATACGGGAGCCCATCCACCAGCCCAACTATCAGCTCGATTTGCCCTCTGTCTATGAACAATATCTGGACTGGTATGAAAGAAGCTCTCAGGTTCCCTACGCACGCGTCAAGGGTAGAAGGCGAGTGCTGTGTGGGTTTCATCGTTGGCTGGAAAAAGAAAAGATCGAGCTTGCCTCCTTACGGATTGGTGACGTAGATCGTTTCCTTGCCGGATTCCACGCACGCTTTGCACCGAGCACCTGCCGATCGTACCGATTCTTTGTTCGGGATTTCCTAACATATCTGTACCAGGAGTGCAGAATACTCAAAAGAGACCTTGCCCCTCTCGTGGTAGGGCCGCGTCTGTATGGGAAGGCCAATCCGGCGAAGTTCCTGCGTGCCCAAGAAGTGCAAAGACTGTTTGCCTCCTTGCAGCTTTCCTCTGCCTGGCACATTCGCACCTATGCCATAGTCCACCTGGCTTACACCCTGGGGTTGCGGCCCATCGAGATCAGTTTGATTCGCCTCGATGATATCGCCTTCGGCAAGGCCGAGTTGACGCTTCGGAACAGGAAAAGCCAAAATCCCATCACCTTTCCCTTGCCCGATAATACACTCAAAGCCATCGCCGCTTACCTGATCGGGGTCCGACCGAAGAGTAAAGATCGCACCCTTTTTCTAACCCTCCTACGTCCCTACGGCCCCATGTCCGCCCCCACGGTTGTCGGTTCTATCGCCAAGTGTATGCGTCAGGCAAATGTGCCCGGCTCCGCCTACTGGCTCCGACATACCTATGCACAGAACCTGCTCGAAGCCGGTCTGAGCGTGTTCGAAATCAAGCAGATGCTCGGGCATGAGAAAATCGAATCGACCAAGAGCTATCTCCAGGTCCATATCCAATTGATGCGAGAGGTCCTTTTTGATGAAACCCTTTGAAAGCTTTCTGGCACCCCAGTTGGAACAATACGTCGCTTATCGGAAGAGCCTCGGCTATGCCAAACAGAGCCTGAAGCCATCCCTTCGGGCCTTGGACCGATATGTGAAGGGAAAAGGCGTCCAGGAACAATTGTTGCCGCCCTCCTTTTTCCTGCAGTTTAGGGCAGAGCTCAAAAAGCGGCCAAGCACCGTGAACACGGTCCTTTCCGGAGTCCGCAGCTTCTTTCAGTTCCTCGTGCGCCAGGGCATTTACGAAGAAAATCCCCTCAAGGATGTTCCTCCTCTTCCCAAGACCTATTTCATCCCTTTTATCTTCTCCCCGGAACAGGTCGAAGAACTCCTCTCAGCCGCGTGCAAGAGAATCCGCAGGGACGAGCAGTATTTCGTAACCGATCTCGCCCAGTATCTGGCCATCGTGCTTTTGGCCCGCTGCGGGATGAGGATCAAAGAGCCCTTAGGACTGTTGCGAACGCACTACCGACGAGACGAGGGAACCCTTTACATCGAAAAAAC
>JAUWSZ010000575.1 GCA_030609865.1 bacterium
ACGAACATCCTGGAAGTCATCCGAACCCGTCTGGAAGCGAACGACTACTACGTCGAAATCCAGTCAGACCCACTCGGTGCACTGGAGTGCGTGAAGGACAAGGAGTTCGACGTGATTGTGAGCGATATTCGGATGCCTCACATCGATGGCATGGAATTCCTCCGTCGCGTCCAGAGGCTCCGATGGGATGTCCCGGTGATCATGCTCACGGCGTACGGAACGATTCAGAGCGCTGTGGAAGCGATGAAGCACGGGGCCTTCCATTACCTGACAAAGCCCTTCGAGGGCAAGCACCTTCTCGCGGAGATCGAGGACGCCCTGGCAGAGCGGGGCCGAAGACAGGAGCCGGGGGCCGGTAAGATCGGGAAGTACTTCCCGGGTGTGTACGGGGTCAGCCCGAAGATGACGACCCTCTATCCCTTGCTGGAGAGAATCATCGAGAGCGATTCGACGGTCCTCGTTCAGGGAGAAAGCGGCACGGGCAAGGAATTGGTCGCTCAGATGATCCATTACAACGGAAGCCGCAGAGACAAGCGCTTCGTGGTCATGGATTGTGGGGCGACTCCCGGTTCCCTGATCGAGAGTGAACTGTTCGGTCACACGAAAGGCTCGTTTACGAATGCTACGGAGACCCGAATAGGTCTGTTCGAAATGGCCCATCAGGGAACCCTGTTCCTCGACGAAATCAGCAGCCTTCCCCTGGACCTGCAGACGAGACTGCTTCGGGTCTTGCAGTCGGGACAGATCAAGAGGGTGGGGGACAGCCTCATGAAGAAGGTCGACGTCCGGGTGGTGGGCGCCACGAATCTGGACCTGAAAGAACAGGTGCAGAAAGTCGAATTCCTTCTGGATCTCGATTACCGACTGGCTGTATTGAAGGTAGATCTTCCGCCCCTGCGGGAAAGGAGGGAAGATATCCCCCTTCTCGCCGATTATTTCCTGCAGACCTTCGCGCGAAAAATGAGGAAGGGTCCCCTGGAGTGGGGAGAAGGCGTGATCGAAGCCCTCATGGAGTCTGATTGGCTCGGGAATATTCGAGAGCTGAAGAACATCATCGAAGCTGCCGTGGTCCTGTCGAACGGCGGATCTCTTACGATGGAGGCTCTTGATTGGGCCGGGTTTTCGCAGGAGGACTCTCATCAGGGCCTTCTGCCCGGCCTGTCCGGTTTGAAGCCCTCCCAGCTGTCCTTGCCGGAATACCTCGAACGACAGGAACGAGAGTTGATCCTCTCGGCGCTGGAGGAGAACAACTGGGTGCAAAAGGATGCGGCCGAGCAGTTGGGGATCAGCGCCCGGGTCCTCTGCTACAAGCTCAAGAAGCTCAAGATCGAGGCGTCTACCAGCGTATGATTGAGGAGCGTGGGAAGACGAGGTTGAGGCTGCAAGAGCCTTGCCGTTAGGTATTAGCTGTTAGGTATTAGCTCCCTACCCCCCCCCAGGATGCCCGTGAACTCGGGGCGGTGGGGGGTGGGCTAATACCTAATACCTAATACCTAATACCAGTGGATAGCACAACTACCATTTAATCACCGTCGCACCCCAGGTGAAGCCGGCGCCAAAGGCCACCAGGACGATGGTATCCCCCTCTCCGAAGGCGCCTTGCTCGAGGGCCTCCCCCAGAGCGATCGGAATCGATCCTGCCGTGGTGTTACCGTATTTTTCGATATTGCTGAAAAACTTCTCTTCCGGCACCTCCAGCTTCGCCGCGCTGAACTGGTTGATGCGCAGGTTGGCCTGATGGGGGACGAAAAGCTTGATCTGATCGAGGGAGAGTCCGTTGAAGGCCAAGGCTTCTTCGATCACTTCGGGCATCTTCGTGACCGCCATCCGAAAGACCTCTCTCCCCTTCATCTTCACCCGTGCTATACCTTCGTCGATCATCTCGTGCGTTACGTAAGGCTTCTTACTGATGTCAAAGACGTCGAGCTTCAGGGCATCCGTGTAACGCCCGTCTGCGTGCAGATGAGAGGAGAGGATGCCGCGCTCCGGGTCTTCCGACGGCCCCACGATTACCGCGCCTGCGCCGTCCCCGAAAAGCACGGTCACGTCTCTTCCTTCTTTCGTATAGCTGAGGGCACTGGAATGGACCTCGGAGCCCACCACGAGGACCCTTTTATGTGTCCCGATCCGTACGAAGGCATCTGCCACGGCAAGGCTGTAGATGAATCCGCTGCACTGGTTTCGGATGTCGAGGCATCCTACTTCGGGCACGCCGAGTTTTTTCTGGAGATAGCAGGCCGTTCCCGGGAAGTGGTGGTCAGGGCTCAACGTGGCAAGAATGATGAAATCCAGTTCCTCTGCCTTCATGTCAGCGTTCTCGAGCGCCTGTTGTGTTGCCTCGAGTGCCAGGTCGGAGCAGTAGACGCCCTCGTCGGCGTAACGCCTCTCGACGATTCCGGTCCGTTGTTGGATCCACTCGTCGGTCGTTTCGAACATCTTCTCTAAATCAATGTTTGTCACACGACGTTCCGGCAAAAACCGCCCCATCCCGAGGATCCTGGACCTTCTCATCGGATTGCTTCCTCCCTTCCCTGCGAACTTATTTCTGCGCGAGCCCTTTGCCGGATGCGTCAGGGGTTGCCCTCTGTCGGGATTTCCTCCACGGAGATGGAGGTCTGCACAGACCCGGACAGGGCGAGTTTCGAGAGCAACGAAACCGTCTTCTCCGTGGGGAACAGGATACGGAAGAGTCGACGGTGAACACGATCCGTATCAAGGATCGTCTGGCTCTCCGGCAGTCGTCTTACGGGCAGGGGCACGGGCCCTTGAATCTTCGCCCCGGTTCCGTCGATCTTGCGATAGACCTTCTGCGCTTCCTTGTCCAGCAGCTTCGGGTCTTCACCCTCCAAATACAGCAGGATCCTGCTTTCCCAACGGACGGCTCTCTCGAGGGGCCTGGCCTCCCTGCGTCTCTTCTTGGGTTGACTCGTTGAATCGGTTTTCCGGATCCGTTTGCCCATGGTCGGTGATGCTTTCAGACGTTTTCCTGGCCGAAAATTGTAGAGAGTTTACGGCAAGATTGCAAGACAGGAAGGGCCATGGTTGCTTGCCGGGTGCGACCGTGATACATTCGGCTTAAGTGAAGATGGATTCCAATGCCCAGCAGAAGGGTGTCGAAAAACGTCTATCGCAATTCGGGGCAATTCGGGGAC
>JAUWSZ010000440.1 GCA_030609865.1 bacterium
CACCACGGCGGCCGCCTTCTTTGCGCTCGGGTTTTCGTCCTTCCGGGGGATCAAGGAGTTCGGGTGGATCGCGGGCTGGGGCATCCTATGTTGCCTCGTGGCAGAGATGTTCTTTCTTCCTGTTCTCCTGTTGTGGCTCGACAGGAAGAGGGGGGGGCATCCGAAGACGGACGGGCGGAAAAAGGCAGGGAGCCCGCGACTCGAGAGGATCGTGGGCTGGCCGGCTCGCCATCCGGGATGGGTCGTGCCGGTTGCGGGTTGTATGGCCGTTGCCGCCGTCCTCCCCTGGGCAAAGGTCCGGTTTGATTACAACCTCCTGCACCTGCAGCCCAAGGGAACCGAGGCGGTGGAGTGGGAGCTGAAGCTCCTGGAGGCCGAGGGCAACGCCAGCATATTCGCTGCGGTCCTCGTGGATTCCCTGGAGGAGGCCAGGGAAAGGGCGAGACAGGTTGAAGCATTGTCGCTCGTGAACAAGGTGGAGAGCCTTGCCAACTACCTGCCCACGGATCCGCAGGAGAGGATGGACCGGATTCTCGAGCTTGCGCCCCTGTTCGAAGGGGTTGAACTCGAGACGGGCGAGCCTTCCGCTCCGTCACTCAAACGGGTGAAACGATGGATAGCAAAGATTCGCTTCAAGCTCCGCGAGGAAGAGAAGGAAGAGTCGGGCGGCCAGGTGTTGACGAAGACGAGCACGTTGCCTCCTCCTGACACGGTGTCCGGTGCCGGCCTGAGGACGGAGCGGGTGCTTCGCCTGCTCGAGGCGGACGACACGCAGGGAAGCGACTTCGCTCTGGCCAAGTATCAGGAGAGGCTTTTCACCGACTTTCGCCGGAAGATCGAACTGATCATGGCTTCTCTGGATCCGCTTCCCATCACCGTGGAAGGGCTTCCGGAACTGCTGAAGAAAAGGTTCATCGGGAAATCAGGAAGACTCGTCCTGCAGATCTACCCGAAAGAGGACATATGGGAACTCGGGCCCCAGCGTCGCTTCGTGGAGCAGCTCGCGTCGGTGAACCCGGAGGTGACCGGGACGGCGGTGCAGAACTACGATGCGACGAAATCACTATTGGATGCCTATATCCAGGGGGGCCTTTACGCCGTGTGTGCCATCGTCCTGATCCTCTTCCTGGATTTTCGCCACCCCGTTCTCGTTCTTCTGACGCTTCTCCCGTTGGTGTTCGGAGGACTGTGGACGCTCCTCGGGATGAAAATCCTGAGAATGGCATTCAACCCGGCGAATCTCGTGATCATCCCCCTGCTCGTCGGCATAGGCGTGGACAACGGCATCCATGTGATTCGCCACTTCCTGGGATCACGATCCTCTGATGACGAAATCGCCGGGAGCAGTACGGGCCGGGCCATCACGATTTCTACCCTGACCACCATGGCGGGATTCGGCTCCCTGATTATTGCACGACACCAGGGGATTCATAGCGTCGGGGCCCTGCTCACCCTGGCGATGGCCTCCTGTTTGCTGGCCTCTCTGGTGGCCTTGCCCTCCCTCGTTGCGATTCTTCCGGAGGGGGTGCGTCACAGGATCTGGCTCATGGGCCAACCGAAACAGCCTGATCCCTGACCCCTGATGTTTGATCCCTGGATGCTCATCCGCCCCTCCCCTGTCCTACGGGCCAGGTTGATTCGATGAACTTCGTGCCGGTCACGCGGGCCAGTTCGGCTACGGCCATGTTGAAGTCCTTGATGGCTATGTAATACTCGGCAGCCCCTTCCGTGTACATCTGGAAGGCTTCGAAGACCTCCTTCGCCTCCCCGAGGCCCATGTAGAAACTGGCAGCACTTAGGGCGGAAAGCGCCCGGCCGTTCTTCCTCGCTCTCCGTGCGAATTTGAGACTCTCTTGCTTTTCGACGACCTCCCGGTAGGCCTTTTCCACCTCGAGGAGCATGCCGGTGGTGGCCTCCCTTTGCCGGTGCTGCAAGGCGAGGAGTTGTGCCCTTTTCTCGGCGACTTTCTTGGGCATGCCGAAGTCCAGGGCCATGCGCCACCCGAGATAGGCACCGCCCCAAAAAAAGTTGAATTCCTCCAGGACGAAGGGGTTCTCCTGTCTGTCCCGATTGGGAGCCGTGGCGTACTGGAGGAGGCCGAAGGCGAAGATGTCCGGGTAGTACTGTTTCTTCTCCGCCAGCAACTCCGCCTCTTTGGCGGCAATGCCGGCCTCGAGTTGCTTCCACTCGGGACGCCTGCTCGCTGCGATCTTCTTGTAGCTCTCGAGGCCGTCGAGTGTGACCTTTACGGGCTTGAGCTTCTTCTCGGTCAGCAGGAAGTCTTCTCCTTCCTCGAAGTACAGGAGACTCCGGAGAGCGCTGTGAACGAGCCGTTTGCCCTTCTGGATCTCCAGGCGTTTCCCCCCTGCCCGGTTGTACCCGTACCGCAGCTTCAAGATGTCGTGCTGGGTCAGCTTCCCCTCGTCTTCCTCCAGGAGTTCTTCAGCCTTCTCGACCGCCTTGCCCAGCCCTTCCTCCGTACTCGAAACCAGCCGGTAGAGATCCTCATTCAGGAGGATCAGGTAGTAGAGCTCCTTCAAGGTCGTGATCAGTTCCCCCTCGAAACGCGCCAAAGACGCCTCTTTGGCCTCCAGGCCCTTTTCGGCGGCATCGATGTGGGCCCTGAGCTTACCGAAGGTATACAGGGGCTGATTGATCTTGATCTCCAGCCGGGTGAAGGGGGCCAGACCTGTGAGCAGATTCGACCTCGAGCTCGGCGAATAGGTCGCGTTGCCCTTTGCTTCGGGAATGAGGCCTGCGATCTGGAGATAGTCCATACGGGGCAGCCTGCCTGCCTTCGCCTGTCCGAGCTGGGCCTCCGCCTGGTCGATGACGGACCGCTGCTCCCAGAGCTTCGGGCTCACCTCCAACCCGATCTCGATGATGTCCTCCAGCGAGAGCCGGTGTATCTTCTGCGGCAGTGTCTCCTCCTCGCCCGGCAGGGCGATGGCCGGCAGGGGGAGGAGGAGGGCGACGAGCGCGACGACCCAGGGACGCGGGAATGGGCGGGACCGGGTCAGAAAGACTGGAAACGGAAATAAGAGCCGAACGGTGTACAACATCCTCGAAGTCATGGACCGCCTCCGATCGAATGGTTTGGTTCGTCAGAAAAGCTAGGGCAAACCCTTTCCAGAGTCAAGGAGAAGGGGACCGGTTGAATGTTTACAGGGAAAAGCTCTAAGATGAGATAGAGCAAATCGATTCCCAGTCACGCCAACTCTTGAGGCGTTTTTCCGGCAAAGCGAGGACACGAATCGATGGGAGCAAGGGCCCGGCCTGTTCTGTGTTTGTGCGTGTTAGCCCTGTGGGGCCTCTGTGGGGCCGCGGAAAAGGATCCCTCCGACCCCGTGGCGACCGTGCAGTCCCTGCTCAGCGCTGTAAGCGTTCTTTCGGAAACAAAGGACCCGAAGGTGGAGGCGGGGGTGGTGAAGCAGATATCCGGGACCTTTGATGTCGCGGGCCTGAGCCGGGCTTGTCTTCGAAAGACCTGGGAAGAATTGTCGGCCGAGGAGCGGAAGAATTTCGTCAGCCTCTTTCAAGAGGTTCTGGAGAAGATAGCTTTTCCGAAGTCCGCCAAGTTCTTCACAGACACCGAGGTGGAAGTGGAGGAGGTCATCCGGGAGAACGGAAAGGCCGAGGTCTCTACCCTGGTCGTCCATCCCGAGGAGGGAGAGGTGGAGGTCGGCTACTGCCTCGAGTTGCTCGACGGCACGTGGCTGATCGAGGACATCCTGCTCGATGGCATCAGCCTGCGGCTGGACCTTCGCAGCCAGACACAGAAAATCTTGCGGGAGGAGTCCTACGAAGAACTCAAGCGGAGGCTGCGCAAGAAGCTCAACGAATAGCAATCGCCCGGACATTTAACGCGTCATGAAATGTTCGG
>JAUWSZ010000030.1 GCA_030609865.1 bacterium
CTCTTGGCGGTCTGGCATGGGAGTTGCTTTTCACAGAATCGTGTCGGATTGGGTTGAGGGCCACGTGTATCCAAGGAGGTCAGTATGGACAAGAAAGCCGAGATTCTCGTCGTGGACGATGATCCGGACATCCAGGACTCCCTGCGGATCATTCTGGAGAGCAACGACTATGCGGTCCGGACCGCAGCCAATGGTCGTGAGGCCATGGAAGAACTCGAGATTCGACTGCCAGACCTGATGATTCTGGACATCATGATGGCCACTGACACCGAGGGCTTCGATCTGGCGTACAAGCTGAGGGATGATCCCGCGTTCAAGAACCTGCCCATCGTGATGCTGACCTCTTTTCTCAACAAGGTCCGCGAGGAAGGACCAGGTAAGTTCGAATACATCCTGGGCGAGCAGTGGCCGGCCCACTGGCTGTTGGAGAAACCCGTGGACAGCAAGAAGCTCCTGGCAAAGATCGAAGGAATCCTGGGCGAAAGCTGAGCTCTTCGGAGGTTCACGAGATGACGATGGACGCAACCTCCATGGAGACAGAAGAGCGATACCTGCCTGAGGATCTCAGCCGGAGAAAGCGGGTCATCCTGCGAGAGTTGAGGGAAAGATCCTTCTGGTTTGTCCGACTGCGATGGTGGGTTCCTCCCTTCATTGTAGCCGGAATCCTGGCGGCCCGGCTGATGGGCGTCGAGTTTGCCATCAGGCAGGTATTGCTGGTGGCCGCGTTTGTCTTGGCTTACAACATCGTCTTTTTTGCCTTGGGCCGCCGATTCCGTGAGGAGCGCCTCCCAGAGGAACGCCGCTTCCACCGCTTTGCGTACTGGCAGGTGGCCCTGGATTACGCTGCCATGTTCCTCCTCATCCACTTCACGGGCGGGGCGGCGAGCCCTCTGATCTTCTTTTTTATCTTCCACATCATCTTCGCCTCGATCCTTCTTCCCCCGCGTTCGGCGTATGGTTTTTCCGTACTCGTTGTGGTCGGCATGGGACTGATTGCGCTGACAGAGTATCTCGGCTGGATTCCGCATCATCCTCTCCTGTTCCAGGGCAGATCCACCGATTTGGCTCAACAACCCTTCCACATGGTGGTGGCGTTGGGTTTTTTCGCCGCCTCGGTGTTCATCACAGCCTTTTCAACCACGGCCATCATGAGGATGCTTCGAAAACGAATCGTGGATCTAGGCGAGCTTTCTGAATCGGTATCCATCCTCAACAACAGGCTCCAATCCCTGTTCTTGATGATCCAGGCGATCGGGTCGGCCCATCGACTCGAACAGGTGCTGCCCGTTGTAGCCAGCGAGCTGGGGAGTGTGATGGAGGTGAAAGGCATTTCGGTCAAGCTCCTCAGCGACGACGGAAAATTCCTGAGATTTGCTGCTGCGTACGGCCTCCCCGAGGAGTTTACCAGTGAGAAAGAGGTGGAGGTGGAAAAGAGCCCCCTCAACCGACGCATCATTGAGGGCGAGCCTTACGTGACCGGCGAACTGACGGCAAGAGAGCTTTTCCAGTTCGGGGAGGCCCTGGCGGCAGCGCAGATTCGCTCCGTGCTCTTCGTCCCGCTTACCGTCGAGGGCCGAGTGATCGGGACCCTTGGCGCCTACTGCGTAGACCCCGACAGGTTCAGCACCGAAGACGTGGACTTCTTCCGGATGGCTGCGGGCTTGGTGGCGATTGCCCTGGAGAATGCGCGAGCCTACGAGGCGATCGAGCAGTTCGTTCAGGAGAGGTCCTGGTACATGATGCGGGTGACGCACAACCTGCGGGCCCCCCTGGCCGCCATGCTCAGTATGATCGACGTGGTTCGAGGAGGGTATTTGGGGGAGTTGAACGACGAGCAACGAGAGTACCTCCGCCGGCTGGATCGCCGTTCACGCACCATGCTCTCCATGATCAATGAACTGATGACCCTGGCGGAGAACCGCAGCGAAAAAGGAGAGGTCGCCCGCGAGCCCGTTGACCCCGCCACGATCGCCAACCGGATTCGACGGACCTTTCAAGACGAGGCCAAGGAAAAAGGGGTCGATTTCAAGGTGGTCGTTCCGGAGGACCTGCCGCCGATTCACGCGGATGCGGGGATGATCGAGCAAATGTTCGAGAATCTCGTTTCCAACGCCATCAAATACACGCCGGCGGAAGGGTGCGTGTGCGTGAACTTCGGGCGGGCGACCCACACGCTGCGTATCGAGGTGAGTGATACAGGAATTGGAATTTCCCAGGCGGACAGGTCAAAGGTATTCGATGATTTCTTTCGCGCAGAAAACGCCAAGGCGGTGGAGGGAGACGGTACGGGCCTCGGCCTGGCCATCGTCAAGGAAATCGTCCACAAACATGGCGGCAGGATCATGGTGGAGAGTGAAGAAGGGTTCGGTACCATCTTCGTCGTCCACCTGCCGCTTGTTGGGCAGGAGGGCGCACATCCTTCGAACCTCGCATCCGACGGCGGGGAGAACAGCCGAGGAGGAGGAGTACGCATAAACACGTAAGCGACAAAGGAGTGGGGAGATGACTGAGGAAGAAACACTCGATCTTGCTCCGCTTGACGAGGTGCTCGAAGAGTACCGAGGACAGCGCGGTGCCGTGATTCCCGTCTTGCAGAAGGCTCAAGAAATCTATGGTTATCTGCCACCGGAGGTCCTCAAGCGGGTCGCGGAAGGGATGCGCGTGCCGATCGGTCAGATTTACGGTGTTGTGACCTTCTTCTCCCAGTTCTACCTGACCCGACGCGGCCGCCACATTGTTCGTCAGTGCGACGGGACTGCGTGCCACGTACGCGGTGCTGCCAGGATCATCGACAAGATAGAACAAGAACTCGGCGTCCGAATGGGGGAGACAACCCCGGATTACAAATGCACCTGTGAGCTGGTGTATTGCCTTGGATCCTGTGGTCTCGCACCGGTAGCGGTGGTGGATGGAAATATAGTGGGCAAGCTGGTGCCGGAGAAGATGGTCTCGATTTTACGTGATCTGGACTCGTGAGAGAACTGTCGCTCCACATATTGGATGTTTTGCAGAACGCAAGGGAGGCGGGAAGCAGGGTGGTATGGTTGACCATCGATGAGAACATCGCAGAAGACAGGCTGACCATCGAAGTGAAGGACAATGGCCCAGGCATGGAAGCAGAAGACATGAGGAAGGTCACGGATCCATTCTTTACCACCCGAACAACCCGGCATGTGGGGCTCGGGCTCCCGCTGTTTGCAGCGGCCGCCGAGCGTTGCAATGGAGGCCTGAAGGTAGAGGGCTCTCCAGGACAGGGTGTGCGGGTCATGGCCTCCTTTCAGTATGGCCACATCGACCGAGCCCCCCTGGGTGATATGACCCGCACCCTCTTGTCCTTTCTCATGGGCGAGCCCTCGTGTGATCTCGTGTATGTCCACCATCGCGATGGAGACACGTTTTCGATGGATACGCGCGTTGTGCGCAGAGAACTCGATTCGATCTCTCTTTCGCACCCGGCGGTCCGGGAATGGCTGGAGGGCTACATTTCGGAGGGTGAGGAAGGTCTCGAGGCGGTTTCAAGGATCTCACTCAGGAGCAGGGAGGTTTGAAAATGCCGAAACTCAAGAGCCTTGAGGATCTGAAGAGTCTCCGCGAACAGGCCCAGCGGGACATCCAGGTCCGGCTGGATACGGGGACGCGGATCACGGTGGGAATGGGAACCTGTGGCATCGCTGCGGGGGCAAGGGAAACGATGCACGCGATCCTGGAAGAGCTGAAGAAGAGGGACATCGAGGCGCATGTGACGACGGTCGGGTGTATCGGCATGTGCTCGCACGAACCCCTCGTGGATATCGAACAGGCAGGAAGTGCCCGCATCACGTACGGCGGGCTGAAGCCCGACATGGTGTCCCGTCTGATCGAGGAGCACCTCATCAATGGTCGCGTGGTCCATGAATGGGTCGTGGGTCGGCTGACGAGAGAAAGCGCCTAAAGAGGGAGGGGCCAATGGCTACGGAAGAGATGAAGGGGATCATCGAAAGGGCGATCAAGTTCGAGGAGGACTCTTACAAGCTCTACACTTCTGCGAGCCGGCGCGTGAAGGATCCGGGGGCCAGGGCAGGCCTGGCGGAGTTGGCGGGGGAAGAGAAGAAGCACAAGGCCAAGCTGGAGGGGATGCTCGCAGGGAATCTCGACTGGGCGGTCAGCGTTGGCCGCAGGGCGAATGTGAAAGATCTCGAGATCGGGGGCCCGCTCGAGGCAAAGCCGATCACCGAACAGTCGTCCCTTCAGGACGTGCTCGCAGTGGCCATCAAACGGGAGGAGGCAACAGGCGCCTTCTATTCGCAGATGGCTGCGCTGGTGGATCCGGGTCCGGCGAAGGATCTCTTTGAGATGCTCGCGAAGGAAGAGGCCCGGCACAAGCAGTACGTAGAGAGCATTTACGAAGAGGATGTGTACAAGGAATTCTAAAACTCTTGGGTGAGTCGTGCTTGAAGAGCTCATCCGGGCGACAGGAGGGACCCATCATGGCAGAACCCTTGTATAGGGCCAACGTGCTGATTTGCGGGGGTACCGGATGTACGGCCTCGGGCTCAGAGAGCGTGCTCAAAGTCATGAAGGACGAGATCATCCATCGCGGCCTGGACAAAGAGGTCCGTGTGGTTCAGACGGGCTGCCGCGGTTTCTGTGCCATGGGTCCGGTGATCATGATCTACCCCGAAGGGATCTTCTACTGCCAGGTGCAGCCTGAAGATGTGCCCCTGTTGGTCGAGGAAACCCTGGTGAAAGGGCGGGTCGTGGAACGTCTCGTCTACAAGGAGCCTGCAGAGCACAAGGCCATCGCGCACTATAGCGAGATACCCTTCTACAAAAAGCAGCTGCGCATCGCCCTGGCAAATTGCGGCATGATCGATCCTGAGAAAATCGATGAATACATCGCCCACGACGGCTATGCGGCCCTGTCCCAGGCCATCACGGGGATGACGCCGGACGAGGTCATCGCCCAGGTGAAGGACTCGGGCCTCCGCGGGCGTGGTGGAGCAGGTTTTCCGACCGGCCTCAAATGGGAGTTTACGCGCCGTACCCCGGCTGAGCCCAAGTATGTGATCTGCAATGCCGACGAGGGGGACCCTGGCGCGTTCATGGACCGGAGCATCATCGAGGGGGATCCGCACAGCGTGATCGAGGGCATGGCAATCGCGGCCTATGGCATCGGTGCCCGGGACGGGTACGTCTATTGCCGTGCCGAATACCCGCTGGCCATCAAACGCCTTGAGGTGGCTATTGAGCAGGCAGAGTCATTGGGATTGCTCGGGGAGAATATCCTGGGGAGCGACTTCACGTTCCATCTCCATATCAAGGAGGGGGCAGGGGCTTTCGTATGCGGGGAAGAAACGGCGCTGATGGCCTCGATCGAGGGAAGGCGGGGTGAGCCTCGCCCCCGTCCCCCCTTTCCCGCTGTTTCGGGTCTCTGGGGCAAGCCCACGAACATCAACAACGTGAAAAGCTATGCGAATGTGCCCCGGATCATCCTGAAGGGATCCGAATGGTTCGCCGGGATCGGCACGGCTCGCAGCCCGGGGACGGCGATCTTTGCCATCACCGGAAAGATAAACAACACGGGTCTTGTTGAGGTGCCCATGGGGATCACCCTGGGCGAGATCGTTTTTGACATCGGGGGCGGAATCCCCGGCGGGAGGAAGTTCAAGGCCGTCCAGACCGGTGGGCCCCTGGGAGGCTGCCTCTCTGCCGAGCATCTGAACGTGAAGGTGGATTTCGATTCCCTTCGGGATGTAGGGGCCGTGATGGGTTCGGGTGGGATGATCGTGGTGGACGAAGACACATGCATGGTCGAGTTCGCCAAGTTCTTCCTGACCTTTGCCACAGCGGAGAGCTGCGGGAAGTGTATCCCCTGCCGTGCCGGCGGAAAGCGCATGCTCGAGATCCTGACGCGGATCTGTGAGGGGAATGGCCGGATGGAGGATCTCGACCAAATCCGGAAGATTGCCGCAGGCATGGAATCAGGCGCCCTGTGTGCGCTGGGCCAGCTCACGCCTGGGCCGGTGATGTCAGCCCTTCGCTATTTCGAGGACGAATTCATCGCGCACATCGAGGATAAACGATGCGAGGCCGGCTCCTGCCAGGCGCTGGCTCCGGCCCGGTGCCTGAATGCCTGTCCGGCAGGTGTGGATGTTCCCAACTATGTGAGCCTTGTGGCAGAGGGGAGATATGGGGAGGCCCTGGAGGTGCATCGCGAGCGAAACCCCTTTGCCATGATCTGTGGCCGCGTCTGCCCGGCCTTCTGTGAGAGTCGATGTCGCCGGGGCGACATCGATGAGCCGGTCGGAATCCGCGCGATCAAGCGATTCATGGCGGACCACGAGGCAGGACAACCTTGGACGCCTGACCGATTCGGGGAGCCGAAACAGGAAAAGGTGGCCGTGGTGGGTTCCGGCCCGGCAGGCCTGACTTCGGCCCTGCGCCTTGCCCAGATGGGATACCCGGTGACCGTGTTCGAGGCCCTGCCCGTACCGGGAGGGATGATGGCGGTGGGCATCCCGGAATATCGACTCCCGCGTGATGTCCTGAATCAGGAGATCGACAACATCCGGCGGGCAGGTGTGGAGATTGTCTGCAACAAGGCACTGGGACGCGACTTTACCGTGGACGATCTCATGAACGGTCAGGGGTACAAGTCGATCGTCCTGGCCATCGGCGCCCACAAGGGCATGCGGCTCGGCATCCCCGGGGAGGACAGGGGAGGGGTCTACGAGGGCATCGACTTCCTGCGCGAAGTGGCACTCGGCAAGGTGCCGGACATGACGGGCAAACGTGTCGCAGTGGTGGGAGGGGGCAACGTGGCGATCGACGCTGCGCGTACCGCCTTGCGTCTGGGCGCCTCCGAGGTACACGTGATCTACCGCCGCACTCGCCAGGACATGCCTGCCTACGGAGACGAGATCGAAGCCGCCGAGCAAGAGGGGGTCATCTACCACTTCCTCTCCAACCCGGTGCGGGTGCTGGGCCCTGCCAAGGTTACTGCGATCGAGGTACAGCACCAGGAATTGGGGGAGTTCGACCGGAGCGGCCGCCGCAGGCCGGTTCCGGTGGAAGGGTCCGAGTTCCCTCTGGCCGTGGATCTTCTCATCCCGGCCATCGGGCAGCAACCCGACAGCGCATGCGCGGACGGAGCGGGGATTGAGATCAACCGAAACGGCACCTTGAAGGCAAGCAAGGAGCTGGCTACCTCGAGACCGGGTGTGTTTGCTGCAGGGGATGCCGTGTCCGGCCCGGCTTCTGTGGTCGAGGCCGTGGCACACGGAAACCGGGTGGCCAGGGTTGTGGATGCCTACCTGCGTACGGGGGAGATCGAGAGTTTTGTTTCTCGACTGGATGTTCACCTCCCAGCCCTCACCTGTGTCATGGAGGATTACGGTGAGACCGCCCGGATCCGGCCCGTGTTTCTGGATGCGGAAAAGCGCAGGGCCAACTTCCAGGAAGTGGAATTGCCCCAAGAGGAGGGGGTGATCCGTGAGGAGTGCAAGCGTTGCCTGCGATGCGATCTTGAATGGCAGGAGAGCCGTGAGCGGGCCGGGAAGGAACAAGCAACGAGGGCGGTGGCAGGGGGTTGATCAGGGGTCAGGTCGTGGACTCCCTCAGGGAGTGCACCGGGGGTGAAAAAAGAAACGACTGGTAACGGTAGGGAGGAGTTCACATGGCTTCGATAAACCTGACGATCAACGAGCAGAAGGTCACAGCCCGCGCCGGCCAGACAATCCTGGAGGCGGCCCGGGAGGCGGGCATTGACATCCCAACCCTTTGTCACCACCCCGCACTGAAGCCGATCGGTGCATGCCGCATGTGTCTGGTGGAAGTGTCCGGGCAAAGGGCCCTTCAGCCGGCCTGTACGTTCCCGGTGGCGGAAGGCCTGGAGGTGCAGACCGAATCCCCGAAGGTGATCGAGGCGAGGAAGTTCGTGCTCGAGCTGATCTTCTCGGAAAGAAACCACTTCTGCATGTATTGCGAGATGAGCGGCGATTGCGAACTCCAGGCCCTGGCCTATCGATACGGGCTCGACCACATGATCTACCCGACATACACAAAGGGGTTTCCTGTGGACGCAACGCCCAAGTACTTCCTTCTTGACCACAATCGTTGCGTCCTGTGCAGGCGGTGCGTGCGGGCATGCAGTGAAGTGGTGGCCCATCACACGCTGGACATGCGCCAGCGGGGGGCGGACACGATGATTCACGCGGACATGAACCTGCCGATCGGAGAGTCCTCTTGCATCTCCTGCGGCACGTGCCTGGACGTATGCCCAACCGGTGCGCTGATCGACAAACGCAGCGCCTTTATGGGGCGGGAGGTGGAAACGGAGATTGTCAAGAGCGTTTGCAGCCAGTGCAGCCTGGGTTGCGGGATCGAGATCGTAACGCGGGGGGGCAATGTGTTGCGGATCCAGGGGGACTGGGATGCCCGGGTCAACGGTGGGGCCCTCTGTGAGATGGGTCGCTTCGAGCCCCTCTATGACAAACGGCCAAGGATCCTGGGCCCCCTTGTCCGAGACAGGGGCAAGCAAGAAGAGGTGGACTGGGACCGAGCCCTTCAAGTCGCAGCCGGTCGTATCAGTGAGACCCTTCCCGACCGGCTGGGTGTCCTCGCCTCCACCCATGCCACCAACGAGGCCTTGTACCTGGTGGGCAAACTGTTCCGCGGGGAACTCCAAACCACGCAGATCGGGCTGCTCAACGCCTCTGCGCCGGTCCTTGCCTCGGGATCAGAGGGCTCTCTGGCAGACGTGGCGAAGAGTGACTGCATCCTCGTGGTCGGTGCAGACCCGGCCAAAGAGCAGCCGGTTGCCTCGTTCATCGTCAAGCGGGGTGTGGACACCGGTGCGCAGCTCATCCTCGTCGACGGACAGGAGACGGCTCTGGCCCCATTCGCACACATGAACGTCACTTCGTCGAATATCGACCAGGCCGTTGAGACGGCGCAACGTTCCGAATCTCCGACCGTCGTCTATGGTGCGGGCGTAACGGACGAGGTCGGAAATTCGCTGGGAAAGCTGAACGGGAAGGCTCTCTTCGTGGCGCTTCAGCCCGGGGTGAACACCCGTGCGGCAAAGAAGGTTGGATTGGAAAACGATCTCGATCCTTCAGGGCTCGAGGTGTTGTACGTTCTGGCGGGCGAAGAGGAGTGGGACAGCGAGGAGACCATGAAGCGAGTCCGTGAAGGGACCTTTCTGATCGTACAAGCCAGCTATGCCTCGCCCCTGACCGAAAGGGCGGACGTGGTGATGCCCATGGCTATCTGGTCAGAGAGGTCGGGAACGCTGACGAACACCGAAGGCCTCGTGCAGCAAGCCCACAAGGCCACGGAACCCTTGGGAGAAGCAAGACCGGACTGGGAGATCCTCTCCCTGCTCGGAGAAAAACTCGGGAAGAGATTGGGTGCCTCCCTGGACGAGATCGCGGAGAGGGCAACCCAACAGCTCCAGTGAAAGGAGATTCCGTCATGGCCAAGGTAACCGTCGCCACGGACTGGCTGGCCGCCTGTGCAGGATGTCACATGTCCTTCCTGGACATCGATGAACGGCTCGTTCCATTGCTCGAATTGGTGGAGTTTACTTCGAGCCCGGTCACAGACCTCAAGCATCCTCCCGAGGAGGGTGTTACCGTGGGCATCCTGACGGGCGCCATCAGCAACACGCACAATGTAGAAGTGGCCAAAAGGATGCGCGAGAGGTGCAAGATCCTGATCGCACTCGGCGACTGCGCTACCTTTGGGGGTATCGTGGCGACGCGCAATCTGGTCGGTACGCAGGCAGCCCTGAGGCGGGCCTACATCGAGTCGGAGAGCACCGTGGACGGGCTGATCCCCAACTCCCCGGAACTGGGAGTCCCGCTCGACCATGTGACGGGAGTGAGCGACGTGGTAAAGGTAGATCTCTTTATCCCGGGCTGTCCGCCGAGTGCCGATGCCATCTACTTCGCCTTGTCGGAGCTGCTCGCCGGGCATGTGCCCGTCGTCCTGCCCGCCGAATATTTTCGGTACGATTAGAGGAGAACCGTCATGGAAGTCCGCAAAATCACGATCGAGCCGGTTACGAGGATCGAGGGGCATGCACGCGTTACCATCCACCTGAACGAGGAGGGGGGCGTCGAGCAGACCTTCTTCCATGTCGATGAATTCCGGGGCCTTGAGAAATTCTGCGAAGGCCGGCCCTACTTCGAGATGCCGCAGATCACGCAGCGCATCTGCGGCATCTGTCCGGTGAGCCATCACCTGGCATCGGCAAAGGCCTGCGACGAGATTGCGGGCGTCGAGCCCCCGCGGCCGGCAAAGCTGCTGCGTGAATTGATGCATATGGGGCAGGTCGTCCAATCCAACGCGATGCACTTCTTCCACCTGGCGGCGCCGGACCTGATCTTCGGATTTGACGCCGATCCGGCCACGAGGAACATTTTCGGCATCATCAAGGCGAACCCGGAGCTGGCGCTCAAGGCGGTCAACCTGAGACGGTACGGGCAGCAGATCATCGAGAGGTTGGGCTCGAAGCGCATACATCCCTACTTCACCGTGCCCGGCGGGGTGAACGCGCCGCTTGACCCCAAAGACCGTGATGCCATTGCCGAGGAACGAGAGACCATGGTGGGTTACGCACAGGACGCGATCGGCATCGCCAAACAATGGCTCGAGGAAAACAGGGATCTGGCAGAGACGTTCGCAGCCTTCCCTTCGAATTACATGGGATTGGTGGACGAAGAAGGGGGCCTGCAATTCTACGACGGAGAAATCCGCGTCCGGGACGCCGAGGGCGGCATGTTGGCGCAATTCAGGCCCACCGACTACCTGGAATATGTGGCAGAGCACGTCGAGCCCTGGTCTTTCTTGAAGTTCCCTTACTACAAGAAGCAGGGATGGCCGGAAGGGCCCTATCGCGTGGGCCCGCTCGGACGGCTGAACGCGGTGGACAAGATCGGTACACCCCTGGCACAGGAGGAGTTCAAGCTTTTCAAGCAGATTCGCAACGGCAAGCCCGTCGAGGGGTCCCTCTACTATCACTACACACGGGTCATCGAGGTCCTGTATGCGATCGAGCGTATCGGGCAGCTTCTTGATGATCCCGATATCCTGTCAAAGGATGTACGGTCCTACGGTACGGTACAGCTCAGCGGACACGGAGTGGGCGTGATCGAGGCTCCGAGGGGTACGCTCTTCCACGACTACTCCACGGATCCGGACGGCCTGCTGACCCGTGTAAACCTGATTGTGGCCACCGGTAACAACAACTGGGCCATGAACAA
>JAUWSZ010000334.1 GCA_030609865.1 bacterium
TCATACTTCGGGAGACATTCGGTGCATCTCGCCGCTTGTCGATGATCGCCATCGGCCGATCGAGTCGCTTGGCAAAGGCGAGGGTCCGCTCCACCCCTCCCGCATCGGGAGCCACGAGGACGACGTTGTCGGAGAGATGGTCACGAATGTAGGGAAGCAGGACGGGCGTGGCAAAAAGGTTGTCCACCGGGATGTCGAAGAAGCCCTGGATCTGTCCTGCATGAAGGTCCAGGCAAAGAACGCGCGTGGCCCCGGCGATCGTGAGCAGATTCGCGATCAACTTCGCTGAGATCGGGGCCCGAGGCGCTGCTTTCCGGTCCTGCCGCGCATATCCGTAATACGGCACAACCGCTGCGATCGTCTTGGCGGACGCGCGCTTCAGGGCATCGATCATGATCAGCAGTTCCATCAGATTGGTGTCGCTCGGCCGGCAGATCGACTGGAGCACGAAAACATCGAGCCCGCGGACGTTTTCTTCGATCACAACGGAGGTCTCTCCGTCGCTGAATTGTTTCACTTCCGCGCTGCCGGGCTTGATGCCGAGTTCGTCACAGATCTCCTGGAACAAACTCCGGTTCGAGTTTCCGGAGAAAATGCGCAGCTTTTTCATGTGTTTTCGATCTCGTATACTTGGACGCAGGGTGGCGGGATTCGAGAAATTTTGAGATTACCAGAGAGGCGGGGAAAAGTAAAGTGATTGCTCCTCCAGCCCCGTGCACAACGACGGGCCCGGAAGGGAGATGCACGGATTCCCCAAGGGGTAGGATGGCTGGGGTGGGAGGATTCGAACCTCCGAATGCAGGAACCAAAGTCCTGTGACTTACCGCTTGTCGACACCCCAATCAAGCATCCATGGGCTTTTCTTCAGGATTATTATAGTCTCTAGGCTGGAAAATGCAAAAGGAGGAAGCCGCGTCAGGTCTCGGTGCCGGTCGGCGAATCGCGCAACCGATCCAGTTCCTTGCGGTATTCGTCGAGCACTCTATCTTCGATCATCCTGCGGGTGGAATTGTTGAGGGGATGTGCCGTATCCTTGAAGGTGCCGTCTTTTCGCTTCTTGCTCGGCATGGCCACGAACAGCCCGGTATTGCCGTGAATGATCTTTAAGTCTCGAACGATAAAACAGTCATCGAAGATTATGGTTGCGTAGCCCTTCAAACGCTCCTCGCTCACAGGGAACACTCTCACTTCCGTAATGTTCATGATGTCTACTCCCTTGCGCGCCTTCTCTTTTGCGAATCCATTCGGTTGGATCGTTTCTACAAAGCTGTTTCCGTGAACCCTGAAAACAAGGGGCGGGGCCTACTCTGCAGTCCACCCCCAGTGGACGTAAACAGGCCGCTTTTGCCCTGACGCTGCTCTTCTTCCGACACATGGTGAGGTCCCTCTTCGGGATCCTGTCGGATGGACGACCGAACCGAAGAGCTAATAGATAAATTGCTTTTTTATGTTTGCGGCAAGCATAGGGTCTCTGGTCAGAATTGTCAACAAGAAAATCGCGCCGATCCTCCGCAGGAAACGCGCGCGGTCTCACGATTGGGTGCGGAGGCGTCGGCGTTCCGAAAAACGCTAAAGTTATTATACAATCAATCGCCGGGGCCGTATCCGCCTCGAGGGTCGGCCCTTGCATTCCGGGAAAGGGATTCATATCATATTGCCTCACCCGGCATGCTAAAACATCTTTTTCAAATCTTTGTCTTTGACCCCTGGCGGAAGAATGCGGAAAACCCCTGAAACAGCGAATCTGAGATACCTGATCACAGGCGGAGGGACCGCCGGGCACGTATACCCGGGGCTTGCCCTGGCGGAAGGAATCCAACGGCATGAGCCGGATGCGCAGTTTCTGTTCGTGGGAGCACGAAAAGGCGCCGAGGAGAGAATCGTGCCCGCTGAAGGACACACACTCCGCACCCTTGCCGTGAGGGGGCTTCCGCCCAAGGCCGGACCCTTCGTCTGGTGTCAGACGATCTGGCTGCTCGGCAAGTCCCTCCTGCAGGCAGTGAAGCTCATTCTACGATTCAGGCCCCATGTGATCATCGGCACCGGGGGATACGCCAGTGCACCTGTTCTCCTGGCGGCCATCCTCGTGAGGTCCCTGGGATTCTGGAAGGGACTGCTGAGCCTCCACGAGGCAAATATCATCCCGGGCAGGTTCAACCGATGGGCATCGGGGCGGGTCGATTTCACGGGCACGAGCTTTCCGGAGACCCTGCAGTTTCTCTCGAAGAACAAGGCGTTCTGGACAGGCTATCCCCTCCGCAAGGATCTGGAGTCATCCTCTGAACGGAGAGGGGAAGGCAGCGAAGAGAAAAGAGAACGCCTGGGGGTTCCCCCGACGGGAAAGGTCCTGCTCGTGTTCGGAGGAAGCTCCGGGGCTCGAACGATCAACCGGGCCGTTTTCGAGGGCCTTCCCAGGCTGCTAACACACCGGGATCTCTACATCTTTCATGCAACCGGGTACCCCCAGGGTGCATACGATCCGGGAGTGGAATTCGGTGAGATCCTGCCGGGTCTGCCGGTGGAAAAGAAGGACGTGGAACAACGGTATCGGCAGGAACCGTACCTTCATCACATCGAGCGCTACTATGAAGTCGCGGATCTGGTGGTCTGCCGGTCGGGCGCGGGCGCTGTTTGGGAGGTCGCCTCCTACGGAATTCCCACCGTTCTCATACCGAAGTCGAACCTCCCAGGGGATCATCAGGTAAAAAACGCCTATTTTCTCGCACGGCAGGGACAAGCCCGCCTTCTTTTCGAAACGAGAGCCGTGCCTCCGGAAGGAGAAGGGTCGGAATCGGTCGATTCCGATGCATTGGCGGACGCGGTTTCCTCGATTCTCTATCCGCCGGCAGGGCACGACGAGATGCGGCATGGCGCCACGAACATGGCACTCCCCTCCGGAAAAGATCCGTTCTACGATCTGCTCCGGGATCTTCGGAAAGGAAAACGGGGAGCACCTCCGAAGGTCCCGATGACGGGCCGTTCGGGTCCGGACGGGGCGGCTCGGGGGAGGGTCCGGACAGGGATCGAGTGGCTCGGAACCGACGCTCTCCTGGCACACGTCGAGGGCAAATGGAAGCACAAACAGGATCTGTCCGAGAGCGAAAAGGCGTACCTTAGATACAAAACCGATCAGCTGCTCGGCTCGCCCAAGTGGCAGGACAGGAACACGGGCGTCAAGCTCGTGGGACTCATCGTCTACGGGGAACGACTGCCCACGTTGTTGCACGCCATCACGGACCGGACCCCGGTCGCCTGGCATCGGAGGTTCCTGGGGGGGGACTTCGAACAGGTCGGGTTCATACGACGTAACGCGTTGCAGGCCATCTGGCGGATTCGAGCGTACGGTCCGGAGGTCCGGGAGGCGCTCCTCCTGGCCTTGAGCGACCCGTACTACGAAGTGAGGTCCTGGGCGGCTCGTGGGGTCGACCGCCTCTCCCCTTCCATCGGGGAGGACGCGGACCTGGTGCGCCTGTTGAGGAAAAACCTCAAGGACCGCTGGTTCGAGGTCGTGGTATCCTCGTTGAGGGCCCTGGGAAGGATCACAAAAGACCCAACCATCCTCACCGATCTCGTCCCTTTGCTCGCCCACAAGAACTGGAAGGTACAACAGGCAACCGTCCGTTGCCTGATGAAACTCATGCAGACCGATGTTGTCCGCCTGCCACCGGAGGCGGAGGAATGGATGCACAAGATCCCGATGAAGGGCCTCGACTTCTTCCCCCGCTTTCCGCTCAAACAGACCTGGGATGACTTCCAGCGTCTGCTGTCCGAGAAGATGGAATGCGATCACCGGTCGAACACGTAAAGAGGGCCTATTGACATGTTCCACGCACTTTACAGTTGGTTCTACGACCCAGAGGGGCCCTTCTCCTTCATAAGGCTCTTCAATTACATAAGCAGCCGCGCCATCTTCGCCATCATTACCTCTTTCGCCTTCACGCTCTTCGCGGGTCGGCCGTTGATCCGGGCCCTGTACAGAATGGGAATGCGGGACACCCAGCGGGCGGAGATGGAAGAGGCGCAAGAACACAAGAAGGGGGGTACGCCGACCATGGGGGGCGTCATCCTCTTCTCGGCAACCATGCTGTCCACACTCCTGTGGTGCGACCTGACGAATCGCTTCATCCTCTTCCTGCTTTTCGCCTCTGCCTGGTTCTTCACGCTGGGGTTCTGGGACGACAGCCAGAAGATCAAATACCAGGACAGCAACAAGGGGCTGTCCAGGGGCATGAAGTACCTGGGGCAGATCTCCTTCGGCCTGCTCTTCAGCCTGCTCTTCCTCCATCCGTCCACGTCCCCCGTGCCGGCCGACGTCGTTTCGAAGCTCTACTTTCCTTTCTACAAGTATCCCGTGGTGGATCTCGCCTGGGGATACACCTTCGTGATCGTCCTGTTCGTCGTGTATGCGGCCAACGCGATCAACTTCGCGGACGGGATGGACGGCCTCGCCATCGTGCCCTCTGCTTACGCCATCGGCGTATACGGAATCTTTGCTTACTGCCTGGGAAACACGAAACTCAGCCAGTACCTGATGTTCGA
>JAUWSZ010000479.1 GCA_030609865.1 bacterium
AGGCACCTGAGCGAGAAGGGGATCCCCGTGCCCAGGGTCCTCTTCGATGCCTCGGAAGAGGGCTTCGTCCTGTTGGAGGATGTCGGGAACGTAACCCTCGAAAGCCACCTGGAAAGGGAATCCCTCCGGGAGAGGAGAAGACGCTACGAAAGTGCCGTCGAAATCCTCGTACGGATGCAGAGCGAGGGGTCCAGGGCCTCGAGTCGTCCCTGCTACGCCCTGTCCTATTCGTTCGATGCGGAGACCTTCTTTCGGGAACTCTGCTTCTTCCGGGAGCATGCCCTGGAGGGCCTCTGGGGCCACGCGATATCCACGGATGCGCGAACAGAGCTCGACGCGCATTTCCAACGGCTTTGTACCGAGATCGCCGAATACCCGAAGGTCTTCACGCATCGGGACTATCATGCCCGCAATCTGATGGTTCAGGCGGATCGGCTGACCCTGCTGGATTTTCAGGATGCCAGGCTCGGACCGATCACCTACGACCTTGCCTCCCTGCTGCGGGATTCGTATGTCTGTTTGAAGTCCGAGGAACAGGAGGCCTTGATCGGACACTACAGGGAACTCGCCCAACGGGCCGGACTTGCATGTCCGGATCCGGACGGATTCCAGCGGGCCTTTCTACGAACCGGGCTTCAGAGAAACCTGAAGGCGATCGGCACGTTTGCCTACCAGGCGGTCGTGAAAGGGGTGGACCGTTACCTTGCCTACGTCCCGAACACGGTGAACTCCGTGAGGCTCGCGCTCGAGAATGACGCGGAACTGGCCCCCTTCAAGCGGGCTTTGCAGCCATATGTGGAGGGAATGTAGGCTGGATGGAGATCCACGCTGATTGAAAATGCTAAACCACCGGCTCTGCCGGTGAGAATTTACAAGGCTCTGCCGTTTCCAGCGAGAATTCGTGCCCGTGCCCAGGCCGAAGGCCGGTGCCCGTGCCCGTGCCCGATTCAATAACGCAAAGAAAGCTGAAAAGCATGTAGACAGCGAGGAATTTAAGCCAACAGGGTCTCCAAATGAAAGCAATAAAGGATGGAAATCGCCGTACGCATAGAGGCTGCCCATTCGCATGCCACTCACCATCCTTGTTCCGGGCACGGGCAGGCACACGGGCACGATATCCATTCGGCCCGTTCTAGGGGGTTTCCTCATACCACCTGCTCTGCGGGGGCCGCTGACTGCAGTTATCTTCCGTTAGACCAACCGATCTGTTATGATACAAAACTCGTCTTTTTCTGCCCATCGCGGTCCAAGAGGGGCAGACGGCATACCCACAGATGGATAGAGGAGAGGAGCGATGGTAGAGATGGTGCAGTACGATCTGACCGAGGAACAACGAATGTTGCGGGATATGGTCAGGAAGATGGCCAAGGAACAGGTGGAGGCCGGAGCGGCTAAGCGAGACGCAGAGGCCAAGTTCAGCTGGGAGATGGTCGACCTGCTCCGCGAAAACGGCCTGCTGGGGATCGATTTCCCTGAAGCGTACGGCGGTGCAGAGGCGGGGATGCTGAGCCTGATCCTCGTGGTCGAGGAACTCTCCAAGGTAGACGCCTCTGTGGGACTGAATGTCGCTGTTCAGGAACTGGGGACGCTGCCCATCCTGCTGGCTGCGAACGAAGAACAAAAGGCAAAATACCTACCCGCCCTGTCCAGTGGCGAAAAGCTGGCCGCCTTCGGCCTGACCGAGCCGGGAGGTGGGTCGGACGTGGCACGCCTGAAGTGCAAGGCGGAGAGGAAGGGGGACGAGTACATCCTGAACGGGGCTAAGAATTTCATCACGAACGGGGGTGTGGCGGAGACGATCACGGTCTATGCCATTACAAACCCGGAAAACAAGTCCCACAAGGCGTCGAGCGTCTTTATCGTGGAGAAGGATTTTCCCGGATTCTCGGTAGGCAAGAAGGAAGACAAGCTCGGGATTCGTTCCTCGGACACGGTGGAGCTGATCTTTGAGGACTGCAAGGTGCCTGCCGAGAACCTGCTGGCCGAAGAGGGGACCGGCTTCCAAATCATGATGAAGACCCTGGACTTCAGCCGCCCCGGGATTGCCGCCCAGGCGCTGGGGATCGCCACGGGCGCTGCGGAATATGCCACCGAGTACGCCAAGGAGAGGATCGCCTTTGGCAATCCGATCAACAAGTTTCAGGGGGTTTCCTTCAAGCTGGCCGACATGTTCATCCAGATCGAGGCTGCACGGCAGCTCCTGTACAAGTGCGGTGCGGTGCTGCAACAGTGTCCCAAGGACATGAGCCGGCTCCTGCCCGAGCAGGTCCGGCTCTCCTCTGCATCCAAGACCTTCTGCGGGGATGTGGCCATGTGGGTAACGGTGGACGCGGTACAGGTCCTCGGAGGGTATGGCTACACGAAGGAATACCCCGTAGAGCGTTACATGCGGGACGCCAAGATCACGCAGATCTACGAGGGGACGCAAGAGATCCAGCGCATGGTGGTTGCGAATACGCTGTAGCAGGCCAACCTGCGATTGTGTTGCCAATTCTGGTATTAGGTATTAGCCGTTAGGTATTAGCTCCTCCCCCCTCCCTTCCGTCCGAGGACGAGGACGATTGACAGTCCTGGTAGGGGTATGGGTTGGGAGCTAATACCTTATACCTAATACCTAACGGCAAGGCCTCAAAGAGCCTCAATCTCGTCCCCGATCGCACTCACAGGGGGCACGCCGTGTCGACAAACTCGGTCGGTAAGCCGAAGCGCGCGGTGAGGTGAGCCCCCAGGGCCTTCACCCCGAAGGTTTCTGTGTGGTAGTGGCCTCCGTAGAAGACATTCAGGCCGTATTCCTGTGCCAGGTTGTATGCCGCCTGCTTTGGCTCGCCCGTTCTCAGCAGGTCGATTCCGTTGCGCGCAGCCTCATCGAAGATTGGCGCATCCGAAGCGGAGCCGGTGATGATGCCCAGGCGGCCGATCTTTTCCGGCCCAAACTGCAAGAGTGTTTTCGGCGGGCCAATCTTCTCTGAGCACAGCGCAAGAGCGTCCTCAAGCCGGATCGGCTCTTCCAGACATCCCTGAAAGCCTATCGGACTCCCTCTGTATTGCCCGAAGGGATGGACGTCGGAGAGGGACATTCGCCTGGCAATCTGGATGTTGTTGCCCACCTCGGGGTGAGCGTCCAGGGGGAGGTGAGACGCGTAGAGGGCGATATCCGCCTGAATGAGCGCGCGCACGCGCCGGTACGTGTGTCCGCAAAGACGAATCTCTTCACCCCAGAGAAGCCCGTGGTGAACGATCAAGAGATCGCAGCCCTTCTCTGCGGCCAGCAGGACCGAGGCCAGACAGGCATCCACGGCCAGGCCGATACGCATGACGGGTCCGCTGCCTTCCACCTGAAGGCCGTTTGCCGAAGCGTCGGAAAAGGCGCTTGTCTCCAGATATCGATCGAGGTAGTCAACCAGATCCTTGAGTTCCATGGGGGACGATTTCTGCATGATGTGGGGGATTCCTTGTGCGGTTGGTCTTTGTGGCCTTGCCCCAACGATTCCGGTACCCAACTAGAAAATATTAAGCCAACGGCTCTCCCGTTTCCAGTGAGAATTCGTGCCCGCGCCCGTGCCCGTGCCCGATTGAATAACGCAAAGGAAGTTGAAGAGCATGCAAAGAATCATGAATTC
>JAUWSZ010000108.1 GCA_030609865.1 bacterium
AGGAAGGATAGATGAAAGAACCCGCACTGCTCACGGAAAAGAGGGGACACATTATTATCGTCACGCTTAACCGTCCGGACAAGAAGAACGCGGTGAATGCCGAAGTTCTTTGCCGACTGAACGATGCCTGGATAGAACTCGATGAAAACCCCGAATTGCGCGTGCTCATCCTCACGGGAGCCGGAGGGAATTTCTGTTCCGGAATGGATCTTCGTGTTATCGGGAATCTTGTCTCCGGGGCGCCTCCGGAGGACGAGTATGAAGAGCGTCTTCACAAAGATATGAATATCATCTTCAATGGGTGGCTCAAGACTTACCGTCCGAAAAAGCCTGTGATCGCTGCTGTGGAAGGCTATGCCCTGGCCGGCGGGACAGAAATTCTGATGGGTACGGACATTCGGGTTGCCGGGGAGAGCGCCGTATTCGGTATTACGGAAGTCCAGCGCGCTCTGTTTCCCTTGGCCGGGTCCACGGTGCGCGTCCCTCGCCAAATCCCTTACACCCTGGCCGTTGAGATGCTTCTGACCGGAAACAGTTATAGCGCAGCTGAGTGTAAGAACATGGGCCTGATCGGCCACGTGGTGCCCGATGGAGAGGCCATGAACAAAGCCCTGGAAATCGCTGAACGTATCGCAGCCAATGGGCCGCTCGCCGTGCAGGCGATCCTCAAGTCCATCCGTGAGGTCGCCATTGCCCCTGAAAAGGAGGCTTTCGATCGAGAAATAGCGATCGGTCTGCCTGTCTTTGGTACGAAAGACGGAAAAGAGGGGCCCAAAGCGTTTCTGGAGAAGCGCAAACCCATCTACAAGGGCGAATAGAAGAGAGAATCTTCAGAGCGTGACAGCCATATGACTATCCAGCCGGCTTTTCGGCCCCCTTTTTTTCGACCGTGCCATAAAGAGGTACCTCGAGGAAGGCCTCTTTCCCATCGTTCACGAGAATCGTGATTCGCTCGGCGATCCTGCCCTGGGCCTCGCTCTCCGGCGTGTATGTAACCTTGATCCGGTAACGGGCCCCCTCCTTCTCTTCATCGATCTCCGTGGCAATCGCCTGGGTGGTCGCCTTGACCTTCTGGACGGTGAAGCCCTGCTTTCCTGTCTTTGAGACTCTCAGATGGCGTGTCAACGCCTTTCCCGGCGTGAGCCTGCCCAACGAAAGAATGTGAGGGATCACCTTTACATTCCCCTGCACCTGGCCATGGAACGGAACATGCACCTCGGGCACCCTCTCGCTGTTCGACTGAATGGTGATCCTGCCGGTGAATCTGCCTGTGGGAAGGTTTTCCGCCAGGGAAACGGAATAGACCGCCTTGTTCTCGTCTTCCGACTCCTTGGCGAGCACCACCGAGGGGCTTTCGGATTGAATCTTCTCGAGTCGTAAGCCTCTTCCCCGAAGGAATCGGATGCTGAGCCTCTTGGGCCGGGGCGAGTCTCCCGGTTGAATGGTTTCCCAGTTCAGGTAGCGAGGCTCGACTGCTACTTCGGACACCACTTTCCCGCCGATCGTGAGGCGCACGAACTTGTTCTCCGGATCGTTGCTCTCCACGGTCAGGCCCTTCTTCACGGCCCCCTGGAAGCCTTTGGCGTGAAAGGTGGCCTTGATTTCTCCGGCGCCTCCCGGGGGGACCTCTTTTTCAGAGACCAGAGCCGCTGTGCAGCCGCAACTCGTGAGCACCTTTCTTATGGACAGGAGATCGTCCCCGACGTTCTCGAAGACGAACGTGTGTTCGACCTCATCCCCTGCCTCGACCTCGCCGAAGTCATAATCCGGCTGGTCAAATCGGATCTTCGGCAGTCTTGGCGCAGGCTCTTCGGCGGCATCTGACAGGGCCCCGGGGGTCTTCTCCGAAGTGGGCGACGTCGGGGCATGGAGGTTCTCGGTTTCCTCAGGGATCCCCTCCTGTGCCGTCTGCTCCTTGTTGCACCCAGCGGATGCGACGGCCATCAGGAGGATGCAGAAGATGACGGTCCGGGGCGTCCCCCTTCTTCTCCTTCGGGGTCCGTTGCGTGTCGTTCTCATCAAGTTCTCCTGTTTCCGGGGATGAGGAGGCCCTTCAAGCGAGTAGGATACCCTATTTGAGAGTGACGGGCCAGGTGCACCCCAACGAATGCAGCAGGGGTCAGGGATCAGGGGCCAGGGGTCAGGCCCCCATGCGCCTCACCACCGAGCGTAGGGACCTGGAAGCCCCCAGCACGTCTAGCCGGATAACGGAGGAGATAGCACCAGATGGGTTTGAGGACGGGCCCGTTTGTCGATATCATACAAGTGTCTACATACATGCCCACATGCTCAGCCGGAGAGAGGAGGAGTTCCCATGGAGCCGGTGCTGCTGGAAAAGGATGGGCCGATCGGGTGGCTGACACTGAATCGCCCGGACAAACGAAATGCCCTGTCTCTCGAACTGATGGGGGACATGCTTAACAAGTTCGAACAGGTGGCCGAGGACAAGGAGACGCGGATCGTGGTGATCCGCGGTAACGGGCCCGCCTTCTGTGCGGGGCACGACATGAGCGAGATGGTCGGGACGGACCGTGACATCCACCACTTCCGGGAGATCTTCTCCAGGTGTTCGGAAATGATGCTCAGGCTGCAGAGGCTGCCTCAGCCGGTGATCGCCCAAGTCCATGGAATCGCCACGGCGGCCGGGTGTCAGCTGGTCGCGGCCTGCGACATGGCCATCGCCGAGGCGGGGGCAAGGTTCGCTACTCCCGGCGTGAAAATCGGCCTGTTCTGCACCACGCCCATGGTTCCTCTTGTCCGTGTGGTGGGCAGGCGGCGTGCCATGGAGATGCTCGTGAGCGGACGGTTCGTCCCGGCCGACGAAGCGGAGCGGTTCGGGCTCGTCAACCGGATCGTGCCCGCCGAGAAACTCGCTGAAGAGACCCGGAACTGGGCCATGGAGCTTGCCCAGGCGAGCCGGTTCACGTTGGCCTTCGGGAAACAGGCCTTCTATCACCAGGTGGGCCTGGAAGAGACGGTCGCCTACGGATATGCGAAGGAGGCGATCGCCATGAACGCCCTGGCAGAGGATGCGCAGGAGGGGATGCGGGCCTTCCTGGAGAAGAGAAGACCGGAATGGCGAGATCGTTGATTCGAGTTACGGATTTTATAGGGGGGTGCCTTGGATGTCCAGGGAGGTAAGGCCTGCCTCCTTCGCAGCTCGCAAGGCCTCTGCATACTCGCTTCGCGTGATTCCCCGGGCGATCTCCGGATAGGAGGCGGCCTTGTAGGCGGGCCTGTACTGAGACATGATGTTGACGTAGGTATCTTTGGGCAGGTTTTCCCCTATCCATTCCATGACCTGTTTCGTCCCTGCCACCCGGTTCGGCATGACCAGGTGGCGTATCATCAGGCCCCTGTACAGGAGCCCGTCAGGGGCCGGCCTTGCGACACCCACTTGTCGTTGCATCTCGAGCAATGCCGCCTTCGTGCCCTCCGGATACGTTCCAGCCCCGGATGAGTACTTGGCGGCCATCTTTCCGTCCGCGTACTTGAAGTCGGGCAGATAGATGTCGATGAGACCATCGAGTTTCTTCAGGATATCCAGACGCTCCCACCCGCAGGTGTTGTACACGAGGGGAAGCCGCAGGCCCTTGCCCGCCGCATCGTCCAAGGCAAGGACGATGTGTGCAGGGTAGTGGGTAGGTGTCACGAGGTTGATGTTGTGACATCCCCGCTCCTGAAGACGGAGCATCATGTTGGCCAGGTCTTCGATGCTCCTGGGGCTGCCCTTTCCTTGGTGGTTGATTTCCCAGTTGATGCAGAAGACACATCGCAGGCCGCAGTTGGTGAAGAAAATGGCCCCTGAGCCGTGTTTCCCCACGAGCGGTCTTTCCTCTCCGAAGTGGGCATGATACGAGTAGACCTCAAGTTGGGACGACGCCCTGCAGAAGCCCTCCTCCCCCTCGAGTCTGTTGACCCCACATTCCCGGTAGCAGAGTTGACAGCTTTCCATGTTCTTCCACAACGCCTCTCCCCGTCTCTTCAATTCCCCGCTTCTGTGCAGCTTCAGGTAGGCAGGCTCGAACTTCTGATCGATTCTTGCCTCCCTTGTCACCTCACCTTCCCCGGGATTTCCGCTCCTGTGATTTCCAGGCTGCGAGATCGCCCTTGCCTTTTGTTTGCACCCCGCCACGAGACAAAGGAACGTGGCCCCGAGCCCCGAGACCGTAAGATAGAGGCAGGATTCCATGAATTGTCTTCTTGATCTGCCTTGCATTCTGGAGATCCCCTTTCGTCGTCCGGTTCCTCGTACAGACGGTGCCTTTATTAGCCTAGCAAATCCGAACCGGAATGGCGACTCAAAATCAGGGATCGGGTGTCAGGGATCAGGGGTCAGGCCCCCATGCCTCCCAACACTGAGTGCAGGGAACTCGAAGCAATTGACAAGTTGAACCGGATAGCGGAGGCGTGGATCGGGGGATCTGGTGCTATCCCCTGTTCCGGACGAGGGTTTCGCCGGGCGACTTTGTAGAGGGAGGGGGAGACGGAGCCCAAGAAAACCTCGGCCGGAACAGGGATAGCACATCTACTGGAAAATCGGGTCAAAGACCCAGGCACCCGTGCCGCGCTCTTCCCCGTTTGAAAGGGGATCCATGGGTTTCTGGAAGGCGATCTCCACCCGTCGATTATGAACCCGGTTCACCGCCGAATCGTTCGGCTTTCGGGGCAGGGTGTCTGCCATGCCCACGGCCAGAAAGCGAGTGGCCTCGATTCCCTCTTTGGAGAGGAAATGGCGAATCACGGATCCGGCCCTGGCCGCGGAGAGTTCCCAGTTGGATGGGTACTGGGCCGTGCGGATGGGTAGATCATCTGTGTGTCCGGTTACGATGATCCGGTTGGGCGTCTCTTGGATGACATTGCGCAGCTGATCCAGGAGAGGAAACGCTTCCTCCTTCAGGTGCGCACTGCCGAGGTCGAACAGGACGTGACCCGGCAAGGTCACTCTCACAGTCAGCTCCCCTTCCTCTACCTGTACGGCATCACCCCCGCCCGGTGGCATGCGGACCGCACTTCGGATCTCTTTCGCGAGCTCATCAGCGAGGAACTTGGGGTCTTTGAACTCGTTGGAGATGATGTTCATGCCTTTCGGCATGTCCCAGACCCGGATCTCGCGCTGGACACCAAAGGCCTCTCTCAGGGATCCGGCAAGGACCTTGAACATCTGCCGATCCGTCTCCGAGAAGCTGAGCATCAGGACGAAGAAGCACAGGAGCAGAGACATCAGGTCCGCAAAGGTGGTGATCCAGCCCGGCGCCTCGTCTGCGGCCTTTTGGACGTCCATGAACTTCGAAGCAGGCATAAAGGCCACTTCCTTCCGGACTACTGGGAAGCACTCATTCGAATCTTGGGAGGCAGATACGTCTGCAGGCATTCCTTGAGCACGCTGGGAGCCTGCCCCCTGATGATGGCGATCACCCCATCCACGATCAGTTGACGGGCGAGCACCTCGTATCCGCTCCTTATCTCCAGCTTGTCTGCAATCGGCAGGAACACCAGGTTTGACAGAAGGGCGCCGTAGAAGGTCGTGAGCAGGGCCACGGCCATGGAAGGGCCAATCTGGGAGGGATCGCTCATGGAGGCCATCATCTGGATCAGCCCGATGAGGGTTCCGACCATCCCGAAGGCAGGAGCGGAACCTCCCAGGCTCTTGAAGATGTTCTTGCCCGTGTCGTGACGTTGCTTAAGGATCTTCGTGTCGTTCATCAGGCTGGCTTCGATGAACTCCGGTTCCACATTGGCAACGAGATAGGAAATCGCTTGCCCGAGAAACGGCTGGTCTGTCTGGTAGTTCTCCAGGGCCAGGGTGCCGTCTCTACGATTGATGGTCGCCACTTCGGCAATCTCGTCGATCAGTGCTTCCAGGTCCTGGACCTTTTCCACGAATGCCTTCCCCGTGACCTTCAAGGTGAGGAGGACCGTCTTCATCGGAAACTTCACGAAAAGGACGGAAAACGAGCCCCCCAGCACGATCAGCAGACCGGGCACGTTGACGAACAGCGTGGCTTGTCCGCCCATCATGATTGCGCCTATTACCAGACCAGACCCCAAGAGGATCCCAAGCAGCGTAGCAATGTCCATAGACAACCCACCGTTTCTAGGGAGCCGTGCATTCCGAATGGAAAAACCGCTATGACATTCTTTCGGTCAAGTCGGCCAAGATCTTTAAATTTGGCCGGGACGCGCCTCATTCCGGGGGGGCTCCGGGTATCCGTTCCAAGTGGTTGAAAAGGATAAAGGAACTCAAGAAATCCAGGTTCCAGCCTTTCTTGGTGTCTTCCGATCAGGTACAATCGAATTTTGAACTTGAGGAATGATTTGCTCGAAGGAGGCCGAGCAGCGAGGGTTGAAGGGAAATACCTGGAGCCTACCGCCATACTCGACAGCGATCATCCCGTGGTCGTTGATTTCACGTCGGAGGCGATCGGAGACTGCGAGGACCCGAGGGAGAGGGCCGTTAGGTTGTACTACGCGGTCCGAGATGGAATCCGGTACGATCCGTACTACCCTTTCTACCTTCCGGAACATTACCGGGCGAGCAACTTGCTGCAGACGGGAAGAGGGTACTGCGTCTGCAAGGCGGCCCTCCTGTGCGCCGTCGGCCGGGCAGGGGGGATCCCCTCGAGGATCGGCTTTGCCACGGTGAGGAGTCATCTTGCGTCGACGAATCTGATCGAATTCCTCGGTTCGGACCTGTTCGTGTATCACGGCTTCACGGAATTCTACCTGGAGGGAAAGTGGGTCAAGTCGACGCCCGCGTTCAACAAGGAGTTGTGCCACCGTCACAAGGTGGTTCCCCTCGAATTCGACGGGCGTGAGGATTCCCTCTTCCAGGAGTACGACTGGGAGAACCATCGGTACATGGAATACCTGACCTATCACGGAACCTATGCGGACATCCCGGTGGACCGGATTCTCGCAGCCTGGCACGAGACGTACGGCAGGGAGCGGGTGCAGGCCTGGATCGATGCCTTCGAGAAGGCAGGCGGAAGGCGGTTGGCCGATTTTGACAAGGAGGACGTCTTGAAACCCTAGCCCACGTATTGCACGAAAGGGGGATTCGAAGATGATCGTTGATGCGCATTGTCACATCTGGCCGGAGCAGATGCCGGAGGGCAGCCTACGGAAGGTGATGGAGAACACCGCCGATTTTGCGGGATTCAAAAACAAAGAAAACTTCTTCCAGGCATCGATCGAGCGCCTGATAGCCGAGATGGATGCGGCCGGGATTGAC
>JAUWSZ010000086.1 GCA_030609865.1 bacterium
CCTGATCCCGACAGAGGTGACAGGCGAGGAGGGCGCACCCTCGGGGGGAGCACCCTCTGAAGGTGTACCCTCGGAAGATGCACCTTCGGCAGGCGGTTCCCTTCCTCGGGACGTCTTCTGGACTTCCCTGCGTGCCATTCCCCAGGCGAAGGGACGCAGTTCGGTCGAGTTCTGTCTCCTGAAGGGAAACATCTGGGTAGAGAAGCAGCAGAGGGCGGTCTACGGAATCGGTTTGCTCGTGAAGGAACCATGAAGAAGGAACCATCCCACCCATGGAAGGGAAAGCGCAGCCCCAGGTCGACGACAAAGACGCAAGGCGGAGAAGACGTGAGATCTTCTTCATCTTTCTGATCCTTTTTGTCCTCCTCGTCCTGACCTCGATAGAGTTCTCTCTCGGCCGTTTTCGAACCGCATTGCCCTTCAACGACACCATCCTGTTCTTCTCCATCATCAATATCAACATCATCCTGATCCTTTTGCTGATCTTCTTGATCCTGAGGAATGTGGTCAAGCTGGTTTTCGAGCGGAGAAGGCGGATCCTGGGCGCCCAATTGCGGAACAAGCTCGTTGCCGCCTTCGTACTGCTGTCGCTGGTCCCGACCGGGATCCTCTTTTATGTGGCCTGGTCGTTCATCTCCCGCAGCATCGAGATGTGGGTCCACGTCCAGGTGGAGCAGGCCCTGGAGGGGTCGCTCTCCGTGGCACGAGCCTACTACAAGAGCCAGGCAGAGGACACCCTCTTCTTTGCAAAGCAGATCAAGCAGACCCTGAAGCGGGAAGGGGTCCTGCGTGAGGGGGAGAAGGACAACCTCCGGGAGTTCCTGCGGTTGGAACAGGTGGCGTACCGGTTTGATGCGATCTATCTGGTCGCGCCGGACCGGACGATGCTGGTCGACCCTGCTCTCGATCAGGCCTTCCCCGGGCCACTCGTGCCGGAGAAGAGTGCAATCGAACAGGTCAATGACGGACAGGATATGACCCGTATTCGAGAGAGCGGTGGAGGGGAGTTGATCGAGGCCATAGTACCGATCGACTACACTGAAAAGGGAGGCGTACGTGAAGCGGCCCTCGTGGTGCAGCGGCGGGTCCAGAAAAGCCTGATCGAGAAGATGGCGCAAATCTCGGAATCCCTGGAGCGGCACAAGCAGATGATGCTCTACGAGGCCCCCTTCAAGTCGGTCATCTTCATGGCCTTGATCATGGTGACCCTTCTGATCCTCTTCTCGGCCACCTGGTTCGGGTTCGTCCTGGCAAAAGGCATTACCACGCCCATCCAACACCTCGCACAGGGCATCCGGGAGGTGGCGGCGGGAAACCTGACGTATCGCATCGAGACCGCCTCGGACGATGAAATGGGGATCCTGGTGGACTCGTTCAACCGGATGATCATGGACCTGAAGAAGAAGGGAGTGCAGATCGAGGAGACGCAGGGGCGCCTCCACCAGAGCAACGTCGAACTCGAGCAGCGGCGGAGATACATGGAGATTCTCCTCAGGAACATAGGCTCCGGTGTGCTGTCCCTGGACCGTGAGGGCCGGATTCAAACCGTGAATCGGTTCATGGAGATGCAGTTCGGAATCCGCGCCTCGTCGGTGCTCGGGAAATCCTACCTTGAGCTTTTTGCAGGGGAGGCGATGCAGCCGGCCCGTGAGCTGATCGAGGAGGTGAATCAAAGACGCTCGAGGAATCTCACGAGGCAGATTCGCATCCTCATCCAGCAGGAACCGAAGAATCTCCTCGTCCGGGCCAGTATGCTCGAGGACGAGGAGGGGGATTGGATGGGTGTGGTCATGGTCTTCGAGGATCATTCCGAGTTGATTCGTGCGCAACGGGCGGCTGCATGGAGAGAGGTGGCCCGGAGGATCGCACACGAGATCAAGAACCCCCTGACGCCGATCCAGCTATCCGCCCAGCGTCTCCAGAAGCGATATGCGGGTCGATTCGGAGAGGACGGGAAGGTCTTCGAGGAATGCACGAACACGATCATACGCCAGGTGGAGGAAATGAAGAACCTGGTCAACGAATTCTCCCAGTTTGCGCGCATGCCCGCGGCTAACCCGGTGATTTCCGACCTGAACGATATCGTCAGTGAAGTGGTCGCCTTCTATCAGCAAGCCCATCGTCCGATTCCGTTCACCTTCGAGGAGGACCCGAGCCTCCCCCGGCTGCTCCTGGACCCGGATCAGATCCGCAGAGTTCTCATCAACCTGCTGGACAACGCCATGGATGCTACCGAACAGCATGGGCCGATCGTCCTGGTCACGCGCTACGATCCGTTCTTGCGCATTGCGGTGTTGGAGGTGGTCGACCAGGGAAGCGGAATCTCGAAGGACATGCGGGAAAGGATCTTCGAGCCGTACACGTCGACGAAGAAGGGCGGGACCGGTCTCGGCCTTGCTATCGTCAAGACCATCGTTGCAGATCACAACGGGTACATCCGTGTAAGGGACAACAAGCCTCAGGGCACCTGCTTCGTCCTCGAATTCCCGATTCCGGTCGCATAGGGGCGACACGCGCGTTGGAGGAAGAGATCTCTCCGCAGACAAGACAGGATGCCCCGGACGCATCCCGTTCCCTTCCGCCCGCACCCTTTCTGTTCTTCCTGGGCGCCATGCTCACATTGTTGGGTCTTCTGCTGTATGCCCAGACCTTGCCCTGTCCCTTTTTGTGGGACGAGTACGGGGTCATCCTGGACAACGCAGCCAAGGGGGCCTTCGACTGGGAGAACCTCCCGAGCCTGTTCCGCTACCGATACTTCCACATCCCCGGAAGCCCGGAACTGCGTGTCCAGATGCCCTACTACCGGCCCTTGACCGTCCTGTTTCACGCATTGAGCCACCATGCCTTCGGGGGATCCGCCTGGGGGTACCGTCTTGCGAGCCTTCTTCTCCATGTTGGGAACGCCCTGTTACTTTTCATCCTCTTCTCCACCCTTCTTTCGGATCCGTCCAGGGGGCCCAACGGAAGTTCTGTCGCGCTCGCTGCGACGTTTCTCTTCTTCGTCCACCCCCGGAACGTGGAGTCGGTCTGCATTATCGCGAATCAGACGGGTCTCCTCTGTGCGTTCTTCTCCCTCCTGTCTCTCTGCTGCTGGGCGAGGCTCCTTGTCACGGAACGTCCCGTTCTTTCCCTGTATTCCGCCTCCCTCTTCACCCTGCTCCTGGCCATGCTCGCCAAGGAGAGCGGGTACGTGGTCCCCCTTCTCCATGGGCTCCTCGCCTGGGCGCTCGCCCCGGCGCTCGCCCAGGCGAGGAAAAGGGAGTTGGCCTGGCTCCTTTCAGGGTTCTTCCTATTGATCGCCGTTCCCCTGCTCCTGCGCCACTTCTGGCTGGAAGGGCCTTCGATCGGAACGGTCTTTCTGAGGGAATTCGCGAAACAGGATTCGCTCCTTGCCTATCTCGGGTCGGTCCTCGCGCTGCTCCTCCATCAGCTCGATCAGTGGTTCTTTCCCGTTAGCGTACAGCTCTTTCAGTACCCGTTCCGGCCCGAGGGCTTGACCCTTCGCGAGGTCGGGCTGCCCCTGCTTTGCTGCAGCGCTCTTGTCTGGGGCCTGCGCAGAGACAGACGGCTCCTCGCATTCGGTTTCGGCCTTTTCCTGATCGCCTATCTGCCCTCGTCGAACCTGGTCCCCATGGGGGGGTTACCGGGAGGGGGCCTGAAGACAGGGGCGCATCATCTATACCTCCCTCAGGCGGGCCTGGTGCTTCTGGCCGCGTCGGCGCTCTTCGCGCCTGGCGGCAAGGTCGCGGGTCCGGGGGGGGCGGGTCGCAACCGGTTGATCTCCTGGTCTCTCACGGCTATCCTTGTCCTTCTGCTCTGCCATCAGACCATCCGCTTTGCCGGTGCCTATCAGAGCGCCGATCGTTTTTACCGAGGTGTCCTGGAAAGGAACCCTGTCTATTCCGGGGCGTGGCAGAACTATGCATGGTACAAGCTCTACCTGAAGAACGAGCCGGACGATGCAGAGCGGATCCTGTTGGAAGGGCTCGAGGTGATGGTGTCCGAAGAGGACAGCCGGGGAGAGAGGAAGCTCGTCTGGAACCTGCTCCATCTCTATCTGCGGACCAAGAGAGTCGATGAAGCCGCAACCCTGCTGCGGTGCATGGAGGAAGAATGGTTGCAGGACCCGGTAGGCAATCGTTACTACTGGACCCTTGTCCGACGCCTGGAGGAGAAAAGCAGGGATCAGGGGTCAGGGATCAGGGGTCAGGCCCCCCACCAGGACCATCGCTCGTCCTCGTCGTCGTCCTCGTCCTCGAACTCGGGCACGGGCACGGGAGGCGAGAGGCATCAGTAGGCGGTGGGGGGAGGGCTGATACCTAACGGCTAAGAGCCATTTTCGGGCACGGGTACGGGCACGATGTCCATTCGGCCCCTTCTCGGGGCCTTCCTCATACCCCCGGCTCTGCCGGTGGTCAGCTAATGGAGAGCAAGACGTGAATTCAGAGAAGGTTCCGCCGGTGTCGATCGTCCGGTGCGACTACCCATCCCCTGTGGTTCACAGAGGCGGCATTCTGCATGCCACGATCGTGCTGAAGAACAACACGAAGCAAGCGCAGTCCCTGTTCGTATGGTTCGACGTGACCTCCTTCGACCGCGAGCCTCTGACAAGCTATCCCTTCTTCAAGCCGGTCGAGCTGAGCCTGGAGGCTGGGCAAACCGTGGAGCACGATGCGTACATTCTCGTGCCCTACAGCGCGGGGACGAACGACTACCTTCTCTGTCTCGCTGTTGGTCCGACGGAGGCAACCCGATGGGATGAGCGGTTCCTCGAGATGTCTGTCGTTCCGCAGAGAGAACTGCACAGCAACCGCTGCAACCTCTGCGGCGCGGAGGTGCACGAAGAGAGCATCGTCCGGAAAGACCCATCCATACGGCTGGCGAAATGCGGGTCCTGCGGGCTCGTCTTCGACTTCGACATGGAAGACACCCACAGCCTTTTGTATCAGCTCGGGCAGGTCTGTGCAGGCGGGCTCGCCTTCCAGAGGAACACGCCGAACATCATCGAGGCATACGATCGTAAAAACGAGTTGGTTCTGGGTGCGGAAATCGAGCGAATCAGCAAGGAGACCGGTTCCGGCGGAAAGAAACTCCTGGATTTCGGCTGCGGGACCGGAGGCCTTCTCACCGAGGCGAGACGCTCCGGTTTCGAGGTCTGCGGGGTCGAGACTCAAGAAGCTGCGGTCGCGTTCGCGAGGAGCGCCAGGGACCTTCCTGTCTACGTATCCATCGAAGAACTCCGGCACACTCGGGGGGAGGACCTCTTTGACGTCGTGGTCGCGCGGCACACGCTCGAGCACGTTTCTAACCCGAAGCAAACGCTCCGGGAGTTCCGGGGCCTTCTCCGGCCGGGAGGGCTTCTTGTGATCATCGTGCCCCATTTCAACTTCGTTGCCCGCCGGATTCTGCCGAATTCGATGCCCCGGTTCTCGTACGGGTTGATCCACAAGGGGCATCAGTACTATTTCACGAAGAACACCCTTTCCGAATACCTGAAGGAAGCCGGTTTTCCAGGGATCGAATTTCGGTATTCCATCCTGGGCGGATTCCTGTCGAGGTGGACCCAGGGTGCCGAAGCGTCCGGGGAACCTGGAAAGAAGAGGGTGGTTGCGGGCGCTTCCAAGGCCTTTTCACGCCTCCTTCACATCTCGAGGCTCAGCCCTGTATTGACCGCCTATGCGAGGTAGGGCTCTGCATGATAGGCGTAAAATCTCTTCCTTCAAGTTGAAGTCTGTTCAATTTGGCGCCACCAGCTATCGAGAACCGGACGCTTGCTACCCGTTGCCGCAATGGGTAACGGTCCCACCAGCTTGTCAAATTTGCCGCTAGGGGCCGCCGACAGGACCGCCTCAGCATTGGCACCAAGGAGATCACCAACCCGTGCGCGAGCCGCGTCGTCAAGCGCCTTATAGGTTTGCCGCAACTGATCCAGGCACCACAAGCGATAGGGTTTGGCCGGCTCTGTCCAGCCAACGCCAAGCGCTTCATAGCTGACGTCTTCCTCCCCGGCAATAACCGCATCCTGATTGGCCGCGAGGTACGGCAGGTAGACGGATGCGACCGGCTCCAGCAAATAGGTTAGATCGTTTGCAATTTTGTCGATCTGCGCGGCCGAGGAAAACCGTTGCGGTTTAATATTCCACATTCGGGCAACCCACTCATGCACGCCGGGCGCATTATCGCGCATGAGACGCGCTGGATCCGGGTCACAGAAGAAGTGCCGAAACATGGGCCCCATAAAACCAAAGTCCGCCTGGGTCGGCCGATCGCCCAGTATGAAATCACGCGCTTCAAAAATGTCTTCAAGCGCAGAGAGCGCACTGTGGTAGCTGGATTCAACCGCTGCTCGGGTTTCGGTTGTCACCCCGTCGCCGTCTACAAATATACCCTTTTGACGCGTGATCCAGGTTGCTTTCTTTTCTGCCAAACGGATGTCTGTCTCTGGCGAATGTTCCGACAGCCAACTGCTCAAAAGCTCAGAACCATTCTTGAATGACCAGCGATAATGCATGGCGGGCGGGCCGCCATAACCATTCGTCGGCATAATCCTCCAGCAGCAGTGCAACAAAATTTGTAGCGGGGTCAATGGGAGAGGTTCTGGGTTCGGGATGCAGGCGATCGAGGTAATCGATAATCATGGTGGTATCGACCAACCAACTGCCATCGGGACAAGCTACCTGGGGAATCTGGAAAACCCCCGTGTGCGCAGCCGCCTTCTGCAACCGTTCCATCGTAAAAGGAATGTTCTGGTAAGGGATCCCTTTTGCCCGAAGATAGGCTTCGAGCTTGCCTGTAAAATACGATTCCTGTGCGCCGATGACCTCGAGTGTTTCCTGCATGAAAGTTTGCCCTCGTCAAAGTTCCGAGTTATCTCAAGTTTACAGCTTGCTTTTCAGAAAAACCAGACGCTTGCAATGCGCACATCGACGTGGTGCCGGACTACAGCCCCTTTTCTTCGGTTCGAGGACGAGGACGACGACGAGAAAGAGTCAGACAGTGATGGCAGATGAATTTCCGGAAACCGGAAGACAACCCATGGAATACCCCACTCAGCGTGGGGTGGGGACAGGGAATGAGCATGGGACCAACGCGAGCCCCTACCCAAAGCCTCTCGGGGTTCGACAGAAAACCGTCGCTCCTTTGCTCAGGATGGGGATGAGTTGTTCGGCCCTGTCAAGGGCTCCGTCGGAGATTTGTGCCTGCAATTGCTCTGTCCCGCCTCGATTTGTTTGGGCTCCGTCTCGCCCTCCTCCTACAGAGTCCCCCTGCACAAACCTCGTCGTGACAGGGCAATTGCACCAAAAGCCCCACACGTCCCTTCCTCAATTCACCCCCTTCTTCGTCTCAGCTATGTGGGTTCTGAGAAAGAGAACGTAGCAGGCCGTCCCAAAACCCCCCACAGCAACGCGCCCCAAAAACGTGGGAGTGAGGCGTACACCGTACGCCGCAGTGACGCAGGATGAGTGCAACGCCGCAGATGGGCGTTTTGGGACGGCCTGCTAGAGCGAGAGGCGGGGGCTGCCCAGGGTCCCGCGAATCGAGAAGACGTAGAA
>JAUWSZ010000311.1 GCA_030609865.1 bacterium
CGGCATCTCGGGCCAGCTCCACGTCCAGGCGGCCCGGACGATGGGTGCGGGCCGGATCATCGCGATGGACACGATTTCTTTCCGCCTGGAGATGGCCAAGAGATTCGGCGCCGATACCGTCATCCCGACCGACCGGGACGTTCCGGAGCAACTGCGGGAGCTGAACGACGGCATGCTCGCGGACCTGGTGATCATCTGCCGCGCCAAATGGATCCCCCAGGCCCTCCATTCCGTCGAGCGCGGAGGGACGGTCCTATTCTTCGCCGGCGCCCGCGAGGACGACCGGATCCCCCTCCCGGTGAACGACCTGTTCTGGCGCACCGAGATCACCCTCACGAGTTCTTATGCAGCCCCCCCGGCCGACTCGATCGCCGCACTCAACCTGATCCGCTCCAAGCGGGTGCCTGTCAACGAGATGATCACCCATCGCCTTGCTTTGGCGGATGCGGTCGAAGGCTTTCACGCGCTCACCCATCCGGCGGAACAGGACTCGATGAAGGTCATCATCGAGCCCCAGAAGTGACATGAACCTGCCATGTGTTGAGGAGCCACTTTTTTTTTACGTTTCTCAAATGCTCTCTTGAAATCCGCCCTCTTGTGCGATACAGATTCATTTAGGGGGAATGGACCGATGAGAACCATGGCGAGGCGATTGCCCGTATTCTTGGCGATAACCCTGTGGATGTTTGGTCTCGTGACCCAGACTGTCCGGGCGGATGTGGAGCCTGGGGACGTCATTGATAGGAGCAACTACGAGAAGATCGAGGGGTGGGTGCCCGATTACATCGTAGAATGGGTCAAGGCAGGCGATCTCACGATCAAGATCGGAAAGCTCAGCTTCGACGCAAAGGAATTTTGGCCCCAGGAGGTCAGGGACAACTGGCAGGCAAATGTAGGCCGGTACAAGATCGATGAAAACAACGGCATCATCGATATCTCAACAGGGCAGCCTGCTCGGGGCATCAAAGGATTGCCCTTTCCGGAACCGGATCAGACAGATTCCACCGTACCGGTCATGCTCATGTGGAACGATCTCTTCATTGAATACTGGCTTCAAGGAACCTACCGCGAAAAGATTCATTGGCTCAGCCTCAACCGAGGCGGTGTGGAGAAGACCCTTATTCTGGATCAATACTTCACCCACTTCGATCGAGCAGAAGCCGATTCTGCCTACGCTCAGCTGACGATCTTCCGGGCGCCTTTCAGCATGGCGGGGATAGGCACGCTGGCCGTCTATCCGCTGTATCCTCTGAACACCGGCATGCGATATGCCTATACACCTGAGCTGAGGCGGGCGAAGAGGATGTCCCATCGAGTGGCGGGTGCAGATATGCACTTCGGTATGGATAACGCCCCGGATGATTCCTGGGCCGGCGGTCCCAAAACGAATATCGACGAGGGCATCTATCGCTATATCGGTGAAAGAGAGGCCTTGGTGCCTTACTTCCCCGCAGACTCCAGGAAGATCGATTGGAATGGAAAAGGCGAGCTGGACGTAGGGTATGCAGGGACGGGGCTAAGGATGAAGCTTGGCTTCGAGGACCCCGGCTTGCAAGGTGCCCCGTGGCACATCATGGATATCGTCTGGGTGAAATCGAAGGTCTACGTCATTGAGTCACGAAGCAAGGATCCGAATTACGGATACGGTCCTTGTGAGGGCTGGGTGGAAAAGGGAACCTTCTTGAGCGCCTACAAGCGAATCACGGACCCCGGTGGCAGGCTCTGGAAGGGGGCCTACTCGCCCGGGCAGGCGGTCGAAACCCCGGACGGCAAGTTCCGGCTCGTGAGGGACTGCGGGTGGGTGCAGGTGGATATGAGGCGCGACCATGGGTCCATCGTCACGGGTCCATACAGGCAGGGGACGTACAGAAAGCTGTTTGCAAAGGATATAGATCAAAAACTGTTCACGCGGGCAGGCTTCATCAGATTCTTCAAGTAAATCGGGCCTGATGCCCAACTACTCAGCGGCATGCCACCACTGCGGATACTTGAGTCCGGATTCGGACTTTCAGTGGCTGCTTGTTCACTCGAAGAGGACGCAATGAGCCACATGGAAGGAAGGATCTACCTGATAACGGGCAGTACCTCCGGCATCGGGATGGCCACCGCATTCGAATTGGCCCGAATCGGGTCAGGCTTTCATTTTACACTTTTATGATTTCTTGCTGAACTTCTCGATGGAAACAGCAAGACGCCGACAGGCTCGGCACAGTTTCCGGTCAGCAGAAACCAAAGTCAAGTTCAGCTTTTCTGCCAGCACCACGAAATGAGCGTCATAGGCCGAAATCCCATACTTCAGAGCAGCATGCAAAACCTCCTCTCCCCCTGGCTCCTGCTCAGACCGTGCAAAGAGGCTGGAAGCTCGACGCCAAGCAAGTGTCGCTTCCTCTTTTTCCAAAACAGAAGTCCGCACCGACAGCGCAAGCACGCTCAAGAACTCGCTGCGCCAGAGAGGCGGGAGAACCCAGTCCGGATCTATCGCCCAAACCCGTCTTGCTTCCGGGGTTTTCTCCCCCTCGACCATCAAGTAGGCTATTAGATTGGTGTCCGCAACTATCATGGGCGCCCACTATCTCTGGCCAGATCGAGCAAACGCTGTGTGAGAGGCCGATCCCCGCGTACACGAAGGTTGTCAATCTCAGCCAGAGTAGGAGGCCCAGCTCGATCACGGAGGCTTCCCTCGAGGATCAGCAGAGCTTCCCTGCTCATGCTACGGTGATGGGCAGCTGCACGCTCCTTGAGAAGTCGGTGAAGGTCCTTCGGGAGATCTTTGATCAGTAATCCAGGCATCGATATTTCGCTCCGTTACTATTGTTTTGATAGTAAAATGCTACCATCGCAACCCCGAAATTGTCAAGCGATTTATTATGAAGAACAGCCACAACACGTAAGAAGTAACAAGTTCAACCTTGTCCGGGCCAGGTCGATCCCCACACGATAGTTGAGCCAATGGGTACCGGATTAGAAGTATGCTATCTTGGTTAGAGGCTCGATTCACTCGAAGAGGACGCAATGAGCCACATGGAAGGAAGGATCTGCCTGGTAACGGGCAGCACCTCCGGCATCGGGAGGGCCACTGCATTCCAATTGGCGCGGATGGGGGCAACGGTGGTGATGGTGGCCCGCAACCCTGACAAGGGCGAGGAGGCACTGGAGCAAGTCAGGGCTGCCAGCGGTAACCCACGCGTGGACCTGATGTTGGCCGACCTGGGATCCCTCGGTCAAGTGCGCCAACTAGCTCGTGAATTCAAGGCAAGATATCAACAGTTGCACGTACTGGTTCAAAACGCGGGCACGATCTTCCCCGCCCACAAGGCGACGGAGGATGGTTTCGAAACCACCTTTGCCGTGAACCATCTCGCACCTTTTCTTCTGACCAACCTGTTGCTGGAACGGCTCAAGGCGAGTGCACCGGCACGGGTCGTGATCGTTGCATCTGCGTCGCACAAGTTCGGGTTCATTGATTTTGCCCGTCTCAGGGGAGAGAAGCAGTGGCGCGGGCCACTCGTCGGCTGGCGGGCGTACAACCAATCCAAGTTGGCCAATGTCCTGTTCACCTACGAGCTGGCCCGAAGACTTGAAGGAACCGGTATAACGGCAAACTGCCTCCATCCCGGCATGGTGGCGACCCATGCCGGGAGCGACAGTCAGGGGATTGTCTGGCGCTTGATCAACCCCTACCGCCCTTTCCTGGTGCGCTCGCTTCTCCGCATGCCCCACACCTTCCTGCTGACACCCGAACACGGAGCGGAAACCACTCTGTTTTTGGCATCGTCGCCAGAAGTTGAGGGGATTACCGGAAAGTACTTCGTCAGGAAAGCCGAGGCGAGGTCATCCAGGGAATCCTACGACCCCATGCTGGCCGAACGGCTGTGGAAGCTAGACGCAGAACTCGTGGGACTTACACAGTGAGGCGAGGTGTGTTCACGGCTATCAAGGAGATCGGAGCTCGAACCATCGACTACAAGATGGCATGGTTAGGCGCCGCAGCCATGGGTTCTATCGTATTGCTGGTAAACTTGGGTCATGGCATCGCTTCAGCCTCCGTTGCGGCGCTGAAGCAAGCAACCTACACCTTCTTCTTCGCCGGCTTCATAACACGGGCCTGTGAAAGGCTCGCCGTGATGAACAAAGGCACGCGAGGTGCCCTTGTCCTCGCAATTGTTTTACCCTCCTTCATGGCCATCGGCTTCACCTACATTGTGCACAGTATCAGAGGAACCCCGGAGCCTTTTCTGTCGACATTGCCGACCATCATTCTCGCTCCTCCCGGCTTTGCCTGGTGGGGCTGGAAGAAGCGTGCTGCATCGGAGCGGGACGTACAAGCCTAGATCCTGAGGGTTCCTTCTCTCAGGCGAGCCAAGATCTCGTCTGTCATCGGCACATACCGGCCTGCTTCGTCATCCCGAAAATAGAGAGGATCCGGCTTGACTCTTTCCGGATCGTATCCGTCTTTGTGAAGGTCTATCTTTCGCTGTTTCATGGTTCCGGTAAGGTCCATCTCCGGGATCAGGCGGACGAACAGGGGTCGAGCATAGGGTGGAAGTTTTGAAGCCACATATTGGTAGAACGCTTCGGGGTCAAAGGTGGCACCGGGCTCGAGCACGGCGGATGCCATGCCTGCACGGCCGTCGGTATGCGGTACCCTGACCCCATACACGTTCGCCTCACCAACGCCCGGACACGCATTTAGAAGCTCCGCAACCTCCTGGGTCGACACGTTCTCCCCCTTCCAGCGGAAGGTGTCCCCTTCGCGGTCGACAAAGTAGTAATTCCCATCCCCATCCTTATAGAGTTGGTCGCCCATCC
>JAUWSZ010000444.1 GCA_030609865.1 bacterium
CTGGGGCTCGAGTTCGGGGGCGCCATCGGCATCGTCCTCTTCCTGGCGCAATCGGTGTCGATCGCCTTCTACTGCATCGGCTTCGGCGAGGCCCTGACCGACATCCTTCCCGTTTCCGGCAAGTACCTTCCGCAAATCATCGCGGCGGTTGCCGTCTCCTTTCTCTTCATCTTTGCCTGGCTGGGGGCGGACTGGGCCACGCGCTTCCAGTACGTGGTGATGGCGATCCTGGCGACGGCGCTTGTCTCGTTCTTTGTCGGTGGCGTGGCCAGGTGGGACAGCGGCCTGGTGGCGAGCAACTGGACCGCTCCCGCATCCGGCCCTTCCTTCTGGGTGCTCTTTGCCATCTTCTTTCCTGCCGTCACCGGGTTCACCCAGGGAGTCAGCATGTCCGGTGACCTGAAGGACCCGGGCAAGAGCCTGCCGCGCGGCACCTTCTTCGCCGTCGGGCTGTCGGCCCTGGTTTATGTCGCCGTCGCCTTCCTCCTCGCCGGGACGCTGCCCAGGGAGGTGCTCAGCCAGGATTATGCATCGATGAAGCGTGTGGCCAGCATCGGGTTCATCATCGATGCGGGTGTGATCGCAGCCACCTTGTCGTCCGGCATGGCCTCCTTCCTCGGCGCGCCCCGGATCCTGCAGTCCCTGGCGCAGGATCGCATCTTTCCGTTCCTCCTGCCCTTTGCCAAGGGAGCCGGAGCGACAGGGAACCCGCGGCGGGGGGTGCTGCTCGCCTTCGGGATCGCCTTCGCCACCGTTGCTCTCGGGAACCTGAACCTGATCGCGCCCGTGGTTTCCATGTTCTTCCTGATCTCCTACGGGCTCCTCAACTACGCAACCTTCTACGAGGCAAGGGCGGCGAGCCCCTCCTTCCGGCCCCGATTCCGCTGGTTCGACGCCAGGCTGAGCCTCCTGGGCGGGATTGCCTGTCTCGGCGCCATGCTTGCCATCGATGTGGCGGCAGGGCTGGTTGCCATCGCCGTCCTCTTCTCGATCTACCAGTACCTCAAGCGGACCGCGGGCCCGGCACGATGGGCGGACAGCCGCCGGTCGTATCACCTTCAGCGGGTCCGGGAGCATCTGCTGGGCGCGGCCCGGGAGCCGGAGCATCCCAGGGACTGGCGCCCCGAGTTGCTCGTGTTCTCGGATGATCCGGAAAGACGCGAACCCCTGCTTCGCTTTGCCTCCTGGCTGGAAGGCCCGAGCGGGCTGACAACGGTGGTCAAGATCCTCGAGGGTGAAGGGGTGAAGATGACCAAACGGCGGGACGAGGTGGAGGCCGAGCTTCGCAAGGACCTGGCTCGATTTCACCCCGGCGCCTTTCCTCTCGCCGTGGCTGCCCCGAACCTGGATGTGGGGGTGTACACGCTGGTCCAAGCCTACGGGATCGGACCGCTTCGTGCCAATACACTCGTCCTGAACTGGCTGGAGCACCTTCCCGGAGCAGAGAAGCCCACCAGCCGGGAGAGCTACGGGCGCAACCTGCGGGCCGCCTTCCGGCTGGGCTGCAACATCATCGTGCTGGACGCAAAGGAGGGCGCCTGGGTGTCCCTGGCGGAACTGCCCCCGGAGAAACGCCGGATCGACGTGTGGTGGTGGGGGGATCGAACATCCCGGTTGATGCTTCTGCTCGCCTATCTCATGACCCGGAGTGATGAATGGAGCGGCGCGAGGATCCGGGTCCTGGCAGCCGAATTGGAGACAAAAGAAGACGCCGAGACCGAAGCGGACTATGAAGCGACCGTCGAGGACCTCCGCAAGACGCTGGAAGAGGTCAGGATCTCGGCTGAGCCGGAGGTCGTGCTCAACACCACTGTCGAGGCAGTGGCGGAACAGTCGGCCAACGCCGCCCTCGTCTTCCTCCCCTTTCGCCTCCGGGGAAATCAACTGGTAGGTCCCTTTGGCGGGCGCATCGAGAATCTTCTTGCTCCCCTGGCGGTCGCGGCCATCGGTCTGGCCGCCGAGGACATTTCTCTGGATGCGGAACCCGAGGAGGGCAAATCCGCGGAGATCGCGGCAGCGCTCGATGCCTTTTCCAAGGCGAAAAAGAAGGCCGAGAAGGCGGAGCGGGAGGTGGACGAGGCCCATCGGTATGCTGAGAAGAAGCTGAGCGAACTCCAGGAAGCAGCCGCTGCCGGCGTGGACGAAGAGGTTCGGTCAGACATCGAGGCGGCGGCCCTGGACGTCATGGAGCTTGCCAACAGGGCTGCGCGGCGTCAGACCGAGGCCGTGGCCAAGATGGAGAATGCAGCAAAAGAGGTGGAGGCCGTCGGTGCGCCCCCTGACGAGGCCGAAAAGGTCTCCGAAGAGGTCAAGAAGGTCGAAGCGGAGGGTGACCAAGAGGAAGACAAGTCATGAATCATAAGCATTCTTCGCCGCATCTGATATCTGTCAAGGCCCTCCCGAGCATTCCTGCTTTACAGCCAGGGGCGAAGATGCAAGAATACCGACTCGAAAAATGAAGCCGGGTCGTGCAACGGAGGAGGTGGAAGGGTTCTGTTAAACCTGAGGACAAGGAGGAGAGGAGAATGCGTTTCACCAAAGTATCTGTTATAGCCCTTGTTATCTTCACGATCGTCATGGGAGGACTGTTCGTTGGATGCGGTGGTGGAGGCGCTCAGCTCTCGCAGTCGAATGTAACTCTGGGCCAGGAACTGACAGACCTTCAGGCCGCCTACGAAAAGGGCATCATCACGGAGAAAGAGTACAACAGGGCCAAGAAAGAGATTATGAAGAAGTATAAATAAGGGGAAGTTCGGGTGCCGAGGCCTGGATGGCAGGCTACTGGGCAACGACGACAGATGCGGGCCTCAACAGCTTGCCGCCCTTGACGAAACCGGCCCTGACCTCTTCGACGACCGTGTCCGACGAGTAGTCAGGATTCGGAGACACGGCGACCGCCTCGTGGATCTCCGGGTCGAACGGCTCACCCACTGTTTCGATCCTCTCAACGCCATGTTTTCCGAGGACCCGTAGCAACTCGTTGTAGACCATTTCGATGCCTTCGAGCATTCCGGTCCGGCCGCCTGCATCCCTTGCGGCACGAATGGCCCTCTCCATGTGCTCGACCAGGGGGAAGATGTCTTCGAGAATCGCTTCCTTTCCGATTCCTCCAAGCTTCTCTCTTTGGGCTTCGGCATGTCTCTTGTAATTGTCGAAATCAGCCCGTAGCCGGATGTAACGTTCCTTCCAGTCCTCGTGCGGTTCTACCGTACGAGCCACATCCTTGTTCCGGACAGGGACCTGCTCCTCCCGGAAGGCTTCTTCGTCGGCAGGTACGGGGTCTTCCTTTTGCGTGTACATTTCGCGAACGACCGCCAGGTTCGTCCGATCCCGCATGGAAGATCCAGGAAACCCCCTGCCTGTTCTGCCCCTTCGGTAGCCGTAGTCGTCTGAGGTCCGAGGGTGACCGCGGAACGAATAACCGGGCTCCCTTGTCCAGGGATCCTCTCGGCCGTTTATCGTTATCGGGATTCGCATTTCAAGTCTCCTTGAAGATCTTGAAGCGGTTTTCTGCCGTCTTGTCCCCTTGATTGCGATCGGGGTGGTATTGCTTGGCGAGGCGCTTGTAGGCCTTCTTGATTTCGTCCTGGGTAGCGCTCTTCGACACGCCCAAGACCTTGTAGTAATCGGTGCTTTTCATCTTTGTCGATTGACCTTTCGTGGATTTGCGATCCCCAAAAAGGTAAGCACGATCCACGCAAGGTCAAGACAGAAGCACAGGGATCAGGCTGCAGAAGGTGAAAGGCGAAAGGCAAAAGGGAAGAACCGACGATAGGGGGAAGGGCCGGGAGCTAATGCCTAACTAAGAGCTAATAGCTAACAGCCAAGATCGAGGATGAGGACGACGACGAGGACGAGGAC
>JAUWSZ010000173.1 GCA_030609865.1 bacterium
ATCCAGCTTCCCGAGGGGGTCGAGATGGTCATGCCCGGGGACAACATCAACATGAAGGGCGAGTTGATCACCCCGGTAGCCCTCGAGAAAGAGCTTCGATTCGCCATCCGTGAGGGCGGCAGGACCGTCGGCGCCGGAGTCGTCATCGAAGTCATCGAAGATTAGAAGCATTTAGCTATTAGCTTTTAGCCCTTAGCAAAAACGCCCAACCACCAAAGACTTAATAGCTAACGGCTAATGGCTAACAGCCGGGGAATGGGCAGTCGACAGAAGGCTGCCGCACATAGGGGGAGGAGACCTAATTGGCTGCTCAAAAGATCCGCATCCGATTGAAGGCATACGAACACAAGATTCTTGACAATTCGACGACGGAGATCCTCGAAACGGTGCAACGAACCGGCGCGCAGATTTCGGGACCCGTGCCCTTGCCGACAACCATCGAGAAATTTTGCGTATTGCGGTCTCCTCACATCGACAAGAAATCAAGGGAGCAGTTTGAAATCCGCACACACAAACGCCTCCTCGATATCCTGGAGCCGACCCAGCAGACAGTCGACGCACTGATGAAGCTGGAATTACCGCCGGGAGTCGACGTGGAGATCAAGCTGTAGGAAGGGACTGGGAAAAGGTCATGCCCACAGTGGATGTGCTGGACAAAGATGCTCAAAAGGTGGGTGAAATCGGCCTCCGGGACGATATCTTCTCCGTAGAGCTCAAGCCGCACCTGTTCCATTTCGTCCTCCGGTACCAGCTTGCGGCGAAGCGAATGGGCACCGCCAGCACGAAGACCCGGAGCGAAGTCAGGGCGACGGGAAGGAAGCTCTGGCGTCAGAAAGGCACCGGACGAGCACGGACAGGAACCCGCGGTTCTCCCCTGTGGCGGGGCGGGGGTGTCGTGTTCGGCCCGAAACCTCGGGATTACGGACTGCGTGTACCGAAGAAGATGAGGAAGGCGGCCGTCCGCTGCGCCCTGAGCCTCAAGCTGACCGAATCCAAGCTGCTGGTCGTTGAACGTTTCGACCTGCCCGAGATCCGAACGAAGATCTTTGTCGACCACAAAGAGAAGCTCAAGCTGGCCAACGCCCTCATCGTCGTCAACGGCGAGAACGCAAACCTCCGGAAATCGGCCCGGAATGTCCCTGGGATCAAGGTATTGAAGACAGAAGGCCTGAATCTCTTCGACATCCTCCGTCACGACCAGCTCGTCCTGACGAAGGAAGCGATCGAGTATATCGAGAGGGTTTACGGATCATGAAGAACCTCTATGCGGTCATCCGGCGTCCGATCATCACGGAAAAAGGCAATCTACAGAAGGAATTGAACAACAAAGTCACTTTCGAAGTCCACCCGGATGCGACCAAACAAGAAATCAAGGCGGCTGTACAGAAATTTTTTAAAGTTCGGGTCCTGAACGTTCATTCCCTGAACCAGCGTGGCAAGGTCAAACGTGTCGGCCGGTTCCTCGGGAAGCGCAGAAACTGGAAAAAAGCTATCGTCACCCTCGGACCGAACGATCAGATCGAATTCTTCGAAGGTGTCTAGTACATCTGACCGCCGTTATTTGCCGGGAGATCCCCCATGGCGTTGAAAACCTTTAAACCAACTTCCGCTGGAAGAAGACATCAGACGAACACCTTCTTCGAGGAGATCACGACCTCGAAGCCCGAGAAGTCCCTCGTCCAAGGCCTGACCAAGAAAGGCGGTCGTAACAACAACGGCCGAATCACCGCCCGCCACCGGGGAGGTGGCCACAAGCGACGGTATCGATTCATCGATTTCAAGCGGGACAAACTCGACATTCCGGCACGGGTCGCGAGCATCGAATACGATCCGAACCGGTCTGCCCGAATCGCCCTGCTTCACTACGCGGATGGGGAAAAGCGGTACATCCTGGCGCCGAATCACCTGAAAGTGGGCGATCGGGTCGTCTCCGGAGAGACCGCCGACATTCAGGCGGGCAACACCCTGCCTCTGCGCTTCATCCCCCTCGGCACCCTGGTTCACAACATCGAGATGAGGCCCGGCAAAGGGGCCCAAATGGTCCGTGCCGCCGGGACGGTCGCCCAGTTGCTCGCCAAGGAGGGCAATTACTCGCACATTCGCCTGCCCTCGGGTGAAGTCCGGCTCATCCACCTGAACTGCAAGGCCCCGATCGGGCAGCTCGGCAACCTGGAACACGAGAACATCTCTTACGGAAAAGCAGGCAAAACACGCTGGTTGGGCAGGAGGCCCCACGTACGGGGGGTCGTGATGAACCCCGTGGACCACCCTCACGGGGGTGGCGAGGGAAGGACATCCGGAGGCAGGCATCCGGTGACCCCCTGGGGCGTCCCGAACAAGGGATACAAGACCCGGGGAAAGAAGCCCTCGGACCGTTACATCCTCCGCAGAAGACACCAGAAGCTCTAGGAACAGCCTCCTAGGCCCGTCATCTTCTGTCCGAGTCATTTGCAAGGGAGTTGAAGGAGAGATCAACATGCCAAGGTCGGTGTCAAAAGGCCCCTTCATTGACGCTCATCTCCAGAAGAAGGTGGATGAGGCAATCGCCATCAGGTCGAAAAGGATCATCCAGACGTGGTCGAGAAGGTCGACAATCTCTCCGGACTTCGTGGGACTGACCTTCGCGGTTCACAATGGAAAGAAATTCATCCCCGTATTCGTCACCGAGAACATGGTCGGGCACAAGCTGGGTGAGTTCTCCCCTACCAGGACCTTTTACGGACACTCGGGAGGCAGGAAGTCGAAGCTGAAATAGGCCTCGAGCCTTTCCCGCTTTTACAAAACTTCTTGATGGTTGGGATCGAATATGGAAGCCGTAGCCAGAGCAAGATACATTCGGATCGGTCCGAGGAAGGCACGACTCGTTGCAGACCTCATTCGAGGGAAGTCCGCCGAACAAGCTTCTCAACTCTTGACCTATACGCAGAAGTCGGCAGCCCCCATCATCAAGAAGGTGTTGCTTTCAGCGATCGCCAACGCTGAGAACAAAGGCGATATAGACGTCGATACCCTTTACGTAAAGACGATTTTCGTGGACCAGGGGCCCACGCAAAAACGTTCCCGCCCCCGGGCCATGGGCAGGGCAACGCAGATCCAGAAGAAGACCAGTCACATTACCATCGTGCTCGATGAGGCGTAGTCGGCCGGGCCGACGAACAGGCTGCCCCGGGCGTGCGCAACCCCGGACGGTCGAAACCGCCCGGACTTGATCGTTCTCAATCGCATTTGAACAGGAGGTACTCCTTGGGACAGAAGGTACATCCGATTGGATTCCGTCTCGGCATCACCCAAACGTGGGGATCCAAATGGTATGCGGATCGGGAATACGCTCAGTATCTCCACGAGGATCTGTGGATCCGGGACCATATCAAGAAAAACCTGCAGCACGCGGGAATCGCCAAGGTCGATATCGAGCGCGCAGCACTGAAGGTAAAGGTCCACATCCACACCTCCCGTCCCGGGATCGTGATCGGCAAGAAAGGCTCCGAGGTCGACCGGTTCCGGAAGGAACTGGAGCAACACACCAAGAAGGAAGTCTTCCTGAACATTCTCGAAATACGCAAGCCTGAGTTGGATGCGCAGCTCGTTGCGGAGAACGTGGCCACCCAGCTGGAACGGAGAGTCGCTTTCCGAAGGGCCATGCGGAAGGCGGTCTCCACTTCCTTGAAGTTCGGTGCCCAGGGGATCAAGGTCAGCTGTTCCGGAAGACTGGGGGGCGCCGAAATGGCCCGCCGGGAGTGGTATCGGGAGGGCCGTGTGCCCCTGCACACTCTCCGGGCCCATATCGACTACGGGTTTACGCAGGCAAAGACGACCTACGGCATCATCGGGGTGAAGGTCTGGATCTTCAAAGGCGAGGTCCTCCCCGGCGACGAAAAGAAACGAAGAGAGCAACTGGGAGTATAGTCTGCTGTGTTAAGTCCCAAGAAAATCAAGCACAGGAAGCAGCGGCGGGGCAGGCTCACGGGCGCGAGGCTCGGCGGATCCTTCGTCAGTTTCGGGAAGTACGCACTCCAGGCGCTGGAGCCATGCTGGATCACATCGCGGCAGATTGAAGCAGGCCGTATCGCCATCACCCGCCATGTCAAACGGGGTGGAAAGATCTGGATTCGAATCTTTCCGGACAAACCGATCACGGCGAAACCGGCGGAAACCCGTATGGGCGGTGGAAAAGGCAATCCGGAACTCTGGGTGGCCGTAGTCCGGCCGGGCCGAATCCTGTACGAGATCGACGGCGTGGAAGAGAATGTCGCCCGGGAGGCCTTCCGGCTTGCCGGCCACAAACTCCCCGTGAAGACCCGATTCCTGTTGCGCGAGGAGCAATAATGAAGCCTGCAGAAGTCAGAGAGCTATCAAACGAGGAACTCGAGCACAAAGAACAGGACCTGCGGGAAGAACTGTTCAACTTGACCATCCAACACGCTACCGGCCAGTTGGACAACACCGCGAGGATCGTTCACGTTAAGAAGGTTATCGCACGACTGCACACCATCCACCGGGAGAGAACGATGAGCAAAGGGGATGAGCATGCCTGAGGGCACTAGCAGAACGCGACTCAAGGGTACCGTCACAAGCATCAAAATGGACAAAACGGTGGTTGTCACCGTTCAGAGAATAGTCAAGCATCCCCTCTACAAGAAATACATCGGCCGGAGCAAACGGTATCCGGCACACGACGAACGGAATCGTTGCAAGAATGGAGACTTAGTGGAGATCGTGTCCACCCGTCCGTTCAGCAAGACGAAACGCTGGGCGGTCATGAAGGTTCTGAAGCCGGCGGACACGTCCCTTTCCCTGGATGCGGCGGAAAAGGAAACGGTACCATGATCCAGATGCAAACGAAGCTCAAGGCCGCCGACAATTCCGGGGCAAAAACGCTCTTCTGCATAAAGGTACTCGGTGGCACGAGGAGAAAGTACGCCTCCGTCGGGGATGTGATCGTTGTCTCCATCCGGGAAGCCCTGCCTGCATCGAAGGTAAAGAAGGGAGACGTGCATCGGGCCGTTGTCGTCCGAACCCGGAAGGAGATCCGAAGAAACGACGGCTCCTACATCAAGTTCGACAACAACTCTGCCGTCTTGATCACCCCCCAGCGCGAGCCGATCGGGACCCGCATCTTCGGTCCCGTGGCCAGAGAGCTTCGGGCGAAGAACTTCATGAAGATCATCTCTCTGGCGCCTGAAGTCGTCTGAGGCGGATACGAGGCAAAAGGGCATGGAAAAGGCAAAGCTGCACATCAAGAAGAACGACACGGTGATCGTCACCAAGGGCAAGGAAAAGGGGAAGTCGGGGAAAGTCCTGCGTGTGTTCCCTGAGAAGGGGAAGGCGATTGTCGAAAAGCTGAACTTCATCAAGCGCCACGCCAAACCCAGCCAGCAAATGCGCCAAGGGGGCATCATCGAAAAAGAAGCTCCCCTCACCCTGTCCAACCTGATGGTCCTTTGCCCGAAGTGCAACAAACCGGTTCGAACGGGCAGGAAGAGACTGGAAGACAAGAAGAGCGTCCGGGTCTGCAAAAAATGCGGGGACATCCTGGACAAGTAAGAACCTTGGAGGAACGGCAGTGCCCGGTGAAGACAAAAAGGAAACGAGAAGCATCCCGCGGCTGAAAGAGAAGTATCTTAGCGAAGTGATCCCGCAGTTGATGAAGGATCTCGGGTACAAGAACCTTCTCCAGGCGCCTCGCATAGAGAAAATCGTCGTGAATATGGGCCTGGGCGAGGCCATTCAGAATATCAAGGTCCTCGACCACGCGAGCGAGGAGCTGGGTCTCATCACCGGACAGAAACCGATCGTCACCCGGGCCAAGAAGTCAATCTCCAATTTCAAGCTGCGCGCCGGGATGCCGATCGGCTGTTCCGTCACCCTGCGAAGACGACGGATGTACGAGTTCCTCGATCGGCTGATCAACATCGCTCTGCCCCGCGTCCGGGATTTCCGTGGCATCTCCGCCAAGGCCTTCGACGGCCGGGGAAATTACACGCTCGGCATCCGCGAACAGATCATCTTCCCTGAAATCAACTACGACAAGATCGACAAGATTCGGGGAATGAACATCACAATCGTCACATCAGCGAAAACGGATGAAGAAGCCAAGGCGTTCCTGAAGTACATGGGAATGC
>JAUWSZ010000600.1 GCA_030609865.1 bacterium
ATTTGATCATTGCCGAGCCGAGGATGTAGACGTTATCACTCATCTTCTGTTGCTCCTTATGCTTTTTTCTGTTTACGCCCGCGTTCCTGGACGCCCTGTCTCTGGGATGCGATGAAGTCAGCCGTGAGCTCCCGTGCGTGCTCCTTGGAAAGCTCCCTTTCCATCCGGAGCGCCTCGGAGAAGTTCATTCCGTAGCCCTGGTCGATGACACGCTTGTAGCTTGAGACCAGCACCGAAACGCAGGAGAGGATTTCCGTGGCCAGGGTTCGACATACGGAAAGCAGTTCGTCGGGGTCCACGACCCGATTGACCAGACCCCATTCCAGGGCCTGCTCCGCCGAGAGGTAGTTGCCGGTGAAGGCAAGCTCCTTGGCACGGCCGATCCCGATCATCCGGCACAGTTTCTGGCTCAGGCCCCAGCCCGGCAGGACCCCGACCCGGGCGTGGGTGTCCGCAAACCGGGCCTGTGTCGATGCGATCAGGAAGTCGCATGCCAGGGCAAGCTCGAACCCACCGGTGATGGCCACGCCGTTGATCGCGCCGATGATCGGGCGATCGAAGCCTTGTATGATATCTATAGTATTTAATGTATCCGACGCCCCCGTTTCCCTTTCCGCCACGCCCTGCTCAGACAGCTCTTTCAGGTCGAGCCCGGCACAAAAGGCCCGGCCCGCCCCCGTGAAGATGACGACCCCTGTCTCCTTGTCCTCCTTGAGATCGGTGAAGGTCTGGCCAATGGACGATACGAGCTCCCGCGAAAGGGCGTTCATCGCCTTGGGCCGATTGAGGGTCAGGGTTGCAATACCATCCTTTTTTTCCACGAGAAGCACGGGCTCGGACATGATTTTACCTCCTCTGGGGCCAGCACCTTACCATTTTCGCTCGAATCCGGTATTATACCCTTCTGCGACGGTTTCAGTCGAATGCATCGAAGCTTTGAAGCGATGCTTCCAGGAGAAGGAATCAGACAAGGAGGACGAAGAAATGGCAGAACGAGTTCCGATTCGAGAGGGAACGTTTCAGGAAGGGCCCGATGGGGGGGTCCTGCTGGCGAACAAGTGCAAGTCTTGCGGACAGCTCTTCTTTCCGAAGGCAAAGCTGTGTCAGGCCTGTCTGCACGAGGAACTGGAGGAGGCACCCCTGAGCAGGAAGGGGAAGCTCTACTCCTATACGATTGCCCACATGCCTTCGTCTTTCTTCCCGCCTCCCCATGCCATGGGGTACGTGGATTTCCCGGAGGGTGTGCGGGTCTTTGCCCCCCTGAAGATCATCGAGGACAAGCCCTTCGACGTGGGGATGGAGATGGAAGTGGTCATCGAGAAGCTTTGGGAATTCGAGGAGAAAGAGTTGATCGGTTACGTGTTCAAACCGATCTAGATCTCTAGAGGGAAGGAGAATTCCATGAGGGAAGTTGCCGTGTTGGGTGTGGGACAGAGTCAGTTCGGAAAGATGCCCGAAATAGGCGCTGCCGAGCTCGGGCGCGATGCCGTGCTGGCCGCGATCAAGGATGCCGGCATCAGCGCGAGAGACATACAGGTGGCGTACAGCTCCCGGCTGTACGATGCCGCGATCACGAGTCAGGATGTGCTCAAGGAGGTGGGCGTCACGGGCCTGGAGATGATCAACGTGGAGAATGCATGTGCGGGCGGGGCCACGGCCGTCCGGGGGGTCTGGAAGGAGATCGCCAGCGGGCACTACGACGTGGGCATCGCGATCGGCGTGGAGTCGATGACGACCAGCCCGATCGCGCGCAAGCTGATTCCGCCCGGGAAGGACGACATCGAGGGCCAGCTCGGGCTGACCATGCCGGCCGTGTTTGCCCTGCTCGCGAGGCGCCAAATGGTCGAGTCCGGGGCCACGCCGGAGGATTTCGCCCAGGTGTCGGTCAAGAACCATCACCATGGCTGCCTGAACCCTTACGCGCAGTACAAGAAGGAGTTCACGGTCGAGGAGGTGCTCAACTCGAGGATGATCAGCGAGCCGATTACCCTGCTTCAGTGCTGCCCGAACACGGACGGGGCCGCAGCCGTCCTGCTCTGCTCGATGGACTTCGCCAGGAAGCATACGACCAATCCTGTGAAGATCGCCGGTTCCGCGCTCCTGTCTGCCGGATACAGTTGGCAGCAGAAAGACATCACCTCCTCACCCCTGGGGGTCGAAACGGCGAGAAGGGCTTACGAGATGGCAGGCTGCGGGCCGGAGGACATCGATCTGGTGGAATTGCACGACGCCTTCTCCCCGGAGGAGATCCTGCGCTACGAAGACCTGGGCCTGTGCAAGCAGGGCGAGGGCGTTCGGTTTCTTCGGTCGGGCGCACCCGCACTCGGAGGCAAGGTCCCGGTCAACCCGAGCGGGGGGCTCCTTTCCCTGGGCCACCCGTTGAGCGCGTCCGGCGTGCGGGTGGTCGCAGAGGTGACCACTCATCTGCGGGGTCAGGCTGGGAAGAGACAGGTCGAAGGCGCCAAGGTCGGCCTGGCCCACATGCTGGGCGGGTTCGCGGCCGGCCTGGAAGCAGGGGCCTGCGGGATCCACATTCTGACGCGATGACCTTAGAGTCTTTCATCGGAACATCCACGTTTTTTTGCGTAGATGTTGGCTGCCCGTAAGCCATTAGCTATTAGCTCCCAGCCTTTACCCCCACCAGCATGTCGGCTAAGGAGGGGAGGTGGGCTAATGGCTAAAAGCTAACAGCTAAAGGCTTTTTCCTCTTTCGCCTTGACCCTTTCGACTTTCGCCTTGCGGCGCAGGCCGCATTAGGGGGAGAGCATGACCTTACCGCTGGAAGGAATACGGATCCTGGATTCGGCACACCAGTACCCGGGCCCCTACTGCACTATGCTCCTGGCCGACATGGGGGCCGAGGTCCTGAAGGTCGAAAGGCCCGGGGGCGGGGATCCGGCCAGGCAGGTGCCCGATTTCTTCCGAACCATCAACCGGAACAAGAGGAGCCTCACCCTCGACATGAAGAGCCCGGCAGGCAAAGAGATTCTCGTTCGCCTGGTCGAGCAGTATGACGTCTTCACCGAGGGGTTTCGGCCCGGGGTCACGGAGAGG